>JAJECY010000217.1 GCA_022821775.1 Acidobacteriota bacterium | reverse complement strand
CTTCTGTCCCAAGTACTCGTCGGCAGCGGTCTTCATCTTGTTCAAAATCATGGAAGAAATTTCCGGCGGGCTGTGCTCCTTTCCCATGATCGACACCCGGACGTCGTTGTTGGCGGCAGGGGTTACCTTGTAGGGGACGATCTTCATCTCCTCGTTCACTTCCCCAAACTTGCGCCCCATGAAACGCTTGATGGAATAGATCGTATTCTCCGGGTTGGTTACCGCTTGCCGCTTGGCAACCTGTCCTACCAATCGCTCACCGCCCTTGGCGAAGGCCACGGTTGAAGGAGTCGTGCGACTTCCCTCGGGGCTTGTAATGACTGTCGGCTCGCCCGCCTCCATCACGGCCACGACTGAATTTGTCGTACCCAGATCAATGCCGATGATCTTGCTCATGTTCTGAGACCCTCCTCAATGATAATTTGTAAAATCAGTAACTTAGGGCACTTGCGCGACGCTATCCGCAAGCGGACAGAATATAATATCTGAGTGTCTGCCTGTCAAATAACCATTAGTCGCCTGCCATAACATCCTGCGTCGGGCGGATGGCTCTACACCGGCAAGTCGGCCTGGGGGCCGGCCTGGAGGCCGTTGGATTTCCTCTGCAGGGTCTGCTATCTTCTGGCGTCGTCTCACCTGGAATTCCCAGATTCCAATGCCGCTTCCAGCCTCCTTTTCCTTCCGTTTCCGGGACCATCGTGTTTTTGGTCGCCTGATCTTCGCCTTTCTGTTGTTTCTGTCGATTGCCGTCGGCGCTCTCAGTGGACTGCTGATCGTCTACAAGAGCGATCTGCCCCGAGTGCAGGAGCTCCAGGACTACCGTCCCAATGTCATCACCGAACTCTATTCGGACGATGGAAGGACGGTCGGGTCCTTCGCACTTGAGCGCCGGGTGGTCATCAGCTACGACGAGGTTCCCGAATTGCTTCGCGACGCCCTCATTGCTACCGAAGACAAGAACTTCGAGAGCCATTGGGGAGTGGACGTGGCCGGGGTGGCTCGGGCCGTGGTCAAAGCGGTCATGGGAGGCGGAAGGATCCGGGGCACCAGCACGATTACCCAGCAACTGAGCCGTCTCTGTTTCCTGACCGCCGAAAAGAGCTTCAAGCGGAAATTTCAGGAGTTTCTGTTCGCCATTCAGATCGAACGCTTCTATACCAAGGCCCAGATTCTGACGCTCTATTGCAACCAGGTTCCGTTGGGGCACCGCACCTACGGATTCGAGGCGGCTGCTCAATTCTATTTCAGCAGGAAGCTGAAGGAATTGAGTCTGGATCAGATTGCCGTCCTGGCCGCGCTTCCCGCCATTGCTCATTTGGAGTCTCCCATGCAGATGGAAGACCGGGTAACGGTCCGCCGCAACTACGTGCTGCGGCGAATGGTGGACGAGGGCAAGATCGCCCGCGAGAAGGCGGAGGCGGCCGGCCAAAAGCCGCTGGGACTGCGCATCGCTTCCCGGGAAAGCGAGTTGGCTCCCTATTTTGCAGAGGAGGTTCGAAAGTACCTGGCGGGGACCTACGGAACCCAGACAGTCAGCCAGAGAGGCTTGAGAGCCTATACCACGCTGAACCTGGAGATGCAGCAGGCGGCCGCCGAGGCTCTGACCGGTGGCCTGGAGGCCTATGATCGGAGGCACGGCCGGAGAAGGGTGAGTCAGCGACCGAGGGTGCAGGGAGCACTTGTGGCCATCGACAACGCCAGCGGAGAAATCAAGGCCATGGTGGGCGGGCGGGATTTCGGACGGAGCAAGTTCAATCGCGCCACTCAGGCCTACCGGCAACCCGGTTCAGCCTTCAAGCCTTTTGTCTACACGCTCGCGTTGGAAGAGGGAATGACGCCGGAGGACCTGGTTGAGGATGCGCCGATCAGTTATCCCGGCAGCGGTGGAACCTGGAGTCCCCGAAATTACGATGGAAGGTTTGAAGGCCAGATAACTTTGAGACGGGCCTTTGCCCGCTCCCGCAATGTCCCTGCAGTCAGGTTGGCGGATCGATTCGGCATTGAAAGGGTGCTCCAAGCGGCCCGGCGATTCGGCATCTCCAGTCCCGGTCTGGCTCCCTATTTACCGGTGGCGCTCGGCGCCGCCGAGGTGACCCTGCTTGAAATGACTTCCGCCTACAGCGCCTACGGAAACGATGGGGTTCGTGTGACACCCCGCTATCTGCGGAAGGTCACCGATTACGAAGGGGCAACCCAGGAGGAGCAACTGATCGAGGTAAGCGACGTGGTTTCCCGGGAGACGGCCAGAACCATGGCGGCCCTGCTGCAGAGCGTGGTCGAGGAGGGAACGGCCCGCCGGGCGCGCGCCCTCCGTCGGTCGGTCGCGGGCAAGACGGGGACCACCAACGACTACACCGATGCCTGGTTCATCGGTCTCACTCCCAGCCTCACCTGTGGCGTCTGGGTGGGATTCGATCAGAAGCGATCGCTGGGCAGAGGAGAAACGGGAGGCCGGGCAGCCCTGCCCATCTGGATTGAGTTCATTCGCCGGGCGACCCGGCAAAAGGCCGCCGAAGAGTTTCCTTCTCCCATCGTCCCCGAGGCTTGACACGCGTTGCCTGAAACGACAGTGAAGAGTGGCTAGTGGAGAGTGAAGAGTCTTGTGATCGACACGTTCAGCGCTCGAGTTTTTGAAGGACGTTAAGCGAAATTGAGGGGCAAAGGCCACCTCCCGAGTATCACAACCCTTCCCGGCAATAAATCCCGCTTACTGAGGATTGTTGCAAAAGGCTCATGGATGAACAGGATATACAGGATACTTGGTTGATGGGCCTGGACAGAATGCTCCGGAACCAACGTTCTCTCCCTCCTCGAGTTCGACCGTTACCCTTTCTTCACCAAGGATTCCCAAGCCCGTTTCCATCGTCACGGATCATCTCCAACGAGCATCCGATCATCGCGTGTGTCTGCTTTCCGTGCAACCGCTTCTCATTCCTTTTATCCTGTTCATCCTGTATATCCATGTTTCCTAATGCAACCAACCGGTTTAACGCAACATGGGCCTATTCCCGATACGCCATCAATGTCCCCGGTTTCACCCTCGTATGATCCGCCCCGCCGTCGGGGGCGGGGGCCAGGCTCACCGGCAGTTCGGTGAATTCGAGTCTCCATCCCTCCGTGCGGTGCGTTCGAACACCTCTCGAATGACTTGAGCCGTTCCTTCGGTCATGTCCCAGTGTGACAGCTCGGAAATCTCCACGAACCGGACTTCGCTGACATCGCTGGCAGCCTGCGGCGAACCGCCAACGATCCGGCAGACATAGTCCACGATCACGTAGTGGTATTCGATGTCGCCCCGCTCATCCTTGTGCAGATGTTCCACCACCTTGCCGATTCCCAATGGACGGACCGCCAGGCAGGTTTCCTCCCGGGTTTCGCGGATGACGGCAGCTTCCAGAGTCTCTCCGAGACGCAAGCGTCCTCCGGGGACCGACCATTTCCCCAGGGACGGGGCCTTCCCCCGCCGCACCAGGAGTATCCGGCTTCCTCGATAGATCAGCGCGCCTACCGCGCAGACGGGAGCCGACGGATAGCGCCGGGAAGTGGTGTCGTCAGTTCCGGGGTTGTTGCTGGACTTGTCGATCCCCACCGGTCGACCCTCCCTTAGAGAAAGAACCACAAGGCCAGGCTGACCAGGCTGAAGTAGAAACAGAAGACAACGATCCCGTACCCGAGGATCTCCCGAAATTCCAGTCCGGTGGCGGTAATGAGGGGCAGTGCCCAGAAGGGGTGGAGCAGGTTGGTCGCCATGTCGCCCCAGGCGTAGGCAAGCACCACCTGGTTGATGGGAACCCCCAGGTTCTCCGCGGCCGCCACCAGGTAGGGAGCCTCTATGGCCCACTTGGATCCTCCGGAAGGCACAAAGTAATTCACGATGCCCGAATACCAGTAGACCAGCAGCGGTAGTGTCCTGGCCGAGGCAATCGAGACAAAGGCGTTCCCCAGGATGGCGGAAAGCCCGGTGCCCTTGATGATGCCGAACATTCCCGCATAGAAGGGGAACTGCAGAATGATCCCGTGAACGAAGGTGACCGCTTCCTTCGCGGAACGACCGACCGAGTCCGGGTTGGGATGGAGCGCGATTCCCAGGAACAGCAGCAGGAAATTGATGCTGTTGAAGGTGACCTGGAGCTGGTTGTCCAACCATGTCGTCACCACCCAGGCGAGGCCGCAGGCTCCCAGCAGCCCGTTCAACCAATAGCCGCGATCCAGGACGGAAGCCAGGGACGGCCGCTTCCCGCCGACCGGCGGGCTGGGCTTGGCGGACCGGTCTCCCCCCAAGCCGGCTCGCTGGGCGAGAGCTTGCTCAGGGGAAAGCGGTGTCCAGCGGGCCAGTTGCCGGACCAGGACAGTCAGGCTGATCAGTACGGCCACCGTCAACAGCAGGTTGAACGGGTGAAATATCGTCAGTTCGGTTGGAATCAAGCCGATCTGGCCCTGCAGGAAGTGTCCCGGAGTTGCGACCAGCAGAGGCGCGGAGGCTGAGAGGCCGGCGTGCCAGGTGCACCCCAGGCCCAGGTAGGCTACGGCAACGATCAGCCGCAGGTCGAGCTGAGGGACCTTCCGGGCAAAAAGGCGAGCCAACACGGCTCCACCCACGATTCCCAGCGCCCAGTTGATCCAGCTCAGGGCCATGGAGAGGACCGCCAGGCCGGCGATGGCGTTCCTGGGGGTGTGAAAGAGCGACGTCAGCAGGTCCAGCAGGCGCTTGACGAGTGGAGAGGAGGCCAGCAGGTAGCCGGCCACCAGCATCAGGCACATCTGCATGCCAAATTCGAGCAGGACCCAGAACCCGTCCCCCCAGTACCCGATGCAGTCCGCCAAGGAGGCCCCGCCCACCAGCCAGCCAGCCAGGAAGATGATCAAGGTAAGCCCGGCGGCGATCGAGAATGCGCTGGGCATCCACCGCTCGCTCCATCGGGTGAGCCATAGGGATACTTGAAGGACTCTTTGCATGGAATCGCCGAGATCGTCTGTCCGGTTGATTAAGCCAAGTCTGGGTTTTCCCTTCGCGCCAGGGTGGCCAGGAACACTCGGATGTCCCCGAGCAGGGATCGACCTTCAATCAACAGCAACAGCAGGACATAGAACGCGAGGCCGCCGGCGATCCATCCTGCAAGAGTCAGCCAGGAGGCCTGGCTGCCGCTTTTGGCCAGCCAGACCGCGGTCGCTGCTGCTCCGCTGACGGCCAGCGGCAAAACGAAACTCCGTAAAAAATCCACCTTCACCAGCTTGTTCAGTTGAAGCACCAGCCCGGCCGCAACGGGAATCACGCCGATCGCGTAGGCCATGGCCACACCCGTGAAGCCGAACCAGGAACAGAGCGCCAATGCCAGGGCCCAATCCAGAACTGTCCACCAGGCGAGGATTCGCAGGGAGACCTCGATCTTTCCCAGGCCGTTCAACACGGCAATATAAAGCGTGCTGATGTTTGATCCAAGCATGCGGATGGAATAAAAGTAAAAGGCTGGAATGGCCGGAGCCCATTTCGAGGTGAACGCCACCTGCACGAACTCGGGGATCAAGGCCGCGAATATCAGGATACCCGGGAAGGTTATGAGGTTGACGTACTTGAAAGTTGCCTGGGCCATCCGCCGCACCGCCTGCGGGTCCTGCTGGATGCGCGACACGGAGGGAAAGGTGACTCGGGAAACCGCCTGGGTAATGGCCTGACTGCTGTAGAACGTCATGTTCTTGGCCCAATTCAGATAACCTACAGCCTGCGGGCCGAATCGAGGACCGGCCAGCAAAACGGGGATATAGTCGCGAAAGAGGGAGGTGAGCGTCGAGGCCTGAAAGAGGACACCGGACCGCAGAGTCGTTCCCATTCCCGAAAAACCCAATCGCATTCCAATCGGCCAGGGAGCAGCCTGAAAGGCGACCGCGCTTCGCACCGCCGTGCTGGCCACAATAGCGATCACCAGGCTCCAGACACCCCACCCCCGAATAGCCAGCGGAACGGCAACGCCGACGTAGCTGAGCACTCTCAGCACGTCCATCCTGGCGAATACGCCGTAGCGCAGGCTCCGGTCCAGACGGACGCAGGACATGGCGCCCAGACCGCTGATCCAGGGGCAGGGCAACAGGGCAAGCAGAATCCAGCGGGAACTCGGATCCAGGCCGAGCCAGCCCAGCAGCCGGGGAGCCAGCAGGAACAGGCCCAGGACCAGGGCGGAGATCAGCAGGAGTTGCAAGGAAAAGAATGTCCGGAACTCATCCCGGGTGGGTGGCTCGGGCCGCTGTATGAGGGCAGCCACCAGGCCCACCTCGAGAACCGTGGCCAGTGTCACGGTGACGAACCCGGCCATGGCGAAGACACCGAAATCCTGGGGGTCCAGCAGCCGAGCCAGCCAGACTTCACCCAGGAACAGGATGGGATAGGAGGCCGCCATGCGCAGAAGCATGAGCGAGGCGCCCTGCATGGTCTTGGCGGACACCGGGTGAACATCGGCCATGGAATCGCCGCTACGGGATGGAAGAGTCCGGAAGTGTCTGAAGGGTCTTCAGTTGTCCGGAGACCCGAGTATATCCAAGTTGTTGCCCATTTCTACAGTACTGTATAATTCCGCGAATTTGGCGCCGATACACACAAGATGCTTGACGTGTGGATCTGATCACTAACCACTATTCACTATCCACTATTCACTTTGCACATAGCCGCGCCGCCGTTCCATGCGACGGACCCGGCGAAACAGAGTGAAACAGAAGTGTTGCTGACAGGGTCGGTGGCGGTCCATGGAGACACCCTACAAGGTGGTTTACTTCTGCGACGCCGTCTTCCTGGGTGGCGCTGAAGCCTACCTCAAACTGCTGGTTCCGGAAATTCCCCAAGAAGAGTACCAGCCTCGGGTGGCGCTATCCCCCCTCCCGCAGATGGCTCCGCTGGCGCGGTTCTTTGTCGACCGGGGCATCGGGGTCGACGAGGTAGACAGCGCCAACCGGTCCCCGTTCAAGGTCTTCCTGGAATCCTATCGCTATTTCCGGCGGCAGAAGCCCACCATCGTTCACTTCAACCTGAACAATACCTTCAGTTGCTTCGTGCCGATTCTGGCGGCTTATTTCAGCCGGGTGCCCAGAAGGCTGGCGACAGAGCACCTGGATCTTCAGTTGGCCATCGGAAAACGGGCCGGCGTGCGTACCAAGAAGTTTGTCAAGCGGGTCATGACCTTCTGCCTGGACTTCACCATTCCCGTGTCCCAGGCCAACAAGCAGCTTCTGGAACAGGACTACCGGGTCAATCCCTACCGGCTGAAGCTGATCCTCAACGGGATCGATGTGAATCACTTTGCCTATTCCGAATCGGGCAGGCGCGCCGTTCGCCAGCGCCTTGGAATCGGTCCGGAACAGACGCTGGTCGGCACGGTGGCCCGCTTCAACTTTCAGAAGGGCCATCAGTACACGGTGGATGCGATCCCGGCCATATTGAATACCTGTCCTCAAACCCGGTTTCTGTTCGTCGGGGAAGGACCGACTCAGGCAAGGCTGGCCGATCGAGTACGCCGGTTGGGGTTGGAACCGTACGTCATTTTTGCGGGAGCTCGAGAGGACATCCCCGAGATTCTTTCCGCTCTGGATATCTTCCTGCTCACCTCGCTCTATGAGGGTCTCCCGCTTTCCATACTCGAGGCCATGGCGGTAGGTTTGCCGGTGGTCGCAACTTCGGTCAGCGGAACGCCCGAGGCGGTTGCGGACGAGCACACGGGGTTGCTGATCCCTCCCGCCGACTCACATGCGGTGGCTTCGGCCGTGGTCCGGCTGGTTCGGGATCCCGGATCACGTCGAAGAATGGGGGCGAATGGCCGCGAGTTGGTACATCGACGATTCGACAAGTCTCTGATGGTGCGCCAGGTCGAGCATATCTATCAGAACCTGGTCGACCCGCATCGGCGGCTGGAGACCGCCGCTGAACACCCTGGTTCGGGTCGCCGCCGGGCTTCCCTGATCGTCCTGACCTGGAACAAGCGGGAGATTCTCAAGGAGGCTCTGGACGCGCTGGTCGAAGCTGTCCGGCATGACGGTGGTGACCACGAAATCATCCTTGTGGACAATGGAAGCACCGACGGTACTCAGGATTACGTGCGCACCCACTACCGGAACATTCGGCTGATCGAGCTGAAAAAGAACTATCGGTTCAGCCGAGCCAACAACATCGGGGTTCAATGTGCCCGCAACGAGATCGTAGTCCTGTTGAACAACGACGTGATTGTCCAGCCCGGGTTTCTGGCGCCCCTGCTGCAGGGGTTTGACCGGCCTGACGTCTTTGCGGTCACCTCACAGATTTTCAACTACGGATCGGGCAAGACCCGCCTGGAAACAGGCAAGACATTCGGGATGATGATGTTCGGCTGCATGCACGTCGGGCACACCCAGCCCGCTCCGGTCGACGAGGTGCGCCAGTACGTCCCCGCCTTCTACGCCCATGGCGGCTCCAGCGCCTACCACAGACGAAAGTTCCTGGAATTGGGGGGATTCAGCGAAATTTACAATCCCGCCTATGTGGAAGACGCCGACCTGTCCTACCGGGCATGGAAGTCCGGTTACCGCGTGCTTTTCTGCCCGGCCAGCCGGGTGGTCCACAAGCATCGCAGCACCAACGCCACCGAGATGGGAAACTCCAGGATCGACTACCTGATCGCCCGGAACCTGTTCGTGCTGTTCTGGAAGAACGTCACCTCGACCGGATTGTTCTTGAGCCATCTGCTGAAGTTGCCATTTCGCTTCCTGCTCGATTTCAGTCGCGGCCGTCTCGGAATCCTGAGGGCTTTCGCCGGTGCATTGCTCAAGGTGCCGGAGGTGGTCTGGAACCGCCTGGTCAGCCCGCCTCCGCGGCGTCTGTCGGATCAGGAGGCCATTGCCGCCATCCACCATTGGTTCTTTTACCGGCACCGTTATCTGTCCAACGGAAGCCGGCCGGCCGGCTCTCGCAAGGTCCTGGTGGTCTCGAAGCGGCTCCCCAGGCTGGGCGTGGACGGCTCCTGGATTCTGGTGAACCTGCTCAAGGGGCTTTCAGCCCGAAATGAGATCACGCTGCTCTCCTTTATCGAAACCAGCCGGGATCAGGTCCATGTCGATCGCTTGAAGCAGTTTTGCAAAGAGGTTCGCACCATCACGCTCTATCCCTACCACCAGGAGCTCAGGAGCGCGTTTTTGTTCTCGAAGCTGCTCGGAGTGGTTCATGCCTGCCTGATGATGCGCAGAAAGGTGCGCAACGAGTTGAGAACCGGAGATTACGACCTGGTGCAGTGCGAGTACCTGCATACCCTGAATTTCATCCCCGACCTTCGTCGCTATCCCAGCCTGCTCACCCACCACGAAGTTCTCAGCCTGGTCTATGAGCGACTCTTCCGCAGGGCCGCAACCTGGATGGAGAAAATTTCGGCCTTCCTCAAGTGGCGCCTGATGCGGGTCTACGAACGACGGCTCTGCCGCAAGGTCCGGTCGGTGGTCGCCCTTTCGGCCGTCGACCGGGACTACCTGAGCGGGCGGCTGAAGGTGCACCGCCCCTGCCTGGCTCAAAGCGGCGTTGACGTGGACTATTTCAATGCCAGGCCGGATGTCGGCGAGCGTCCGGACAGTCTGATTTTCGTGGGTTTCTTCAAGCATCCACCCAACGTGCAGGGAATGTCCTACTTCTTCCGGGAAATCTGGCCGGGGATTCTGGAAGAGGCTCCCAACGCCACCCTCACCGTCGTCGGCCGATCGGCGCCCGACCATCTCCTGGCGCACAGCCAAAAGGGTCGGGTCGAGTTCCTGGACGGAGTGGAGGACCTGCGCCCCCTGCTTTCCAGCCACGCCGTCTTTGTGGCCCCCATCGTCAGCGGGGCCGGACTTCGCGGCAAGCTCCTGGAGGCCATGGCCATGGGCAAGGCCGTGGTGGCCACCCGGCTCTGCCTGGATGGATACGGATTTCACCATGATCGGGAGCTGATGGTTGCCGATTCCTCCGCCGAGTTCCGCCAACACACGCTGGAACTGTTGAAGAATCCCCTCAAGCGCCGCAGCTTGGGGGACAGGGCTCGAGCCCGGGTAGAGGGTGAGTACAGCGCTCCCCGCTTTACCGCCGACTACGAGCGGCTGTATACAGAGCTATCGGCATGAACCGGGTGTCGATCGTCATCGTCAATTACCGGTCCGGGCGGGAACTCGCCTCCTGCCTCGGCAGCGTGGTCCGGAATGCAGGGCAACTGGACTACGAGATCTTCGTCATCAATAATGACCGCCCTGAAGATCTGTCCCCCGTCTCAGACCTGGAATCGGCTCGCATCCATGTGATTCAAAACCCGTCCAACCGCGGATTCGCCGCCGCCGCCAACCAGGGGTATCGTCAAGCCCGGGGGCCCTTTCTGTTGCTCTTGAATCCGGATGTGCGGGTCGAGGCCGGAGCGCTGGAAATCCTGGCGGATACCCTGCAGCAGCACCCCGATGCGGGCGTGGTGCTGCCACGACTCAACAGTCCGGACGGCAGCCTTCAGTACTCCTGCCGGCGCTTTTACACCATGGCCACCCTGCTGCTGCGGCGCGCCCCCTTTCAGCGTCTCTGGTCGAAGCATTCCAGCCTGCGCCGCCACTTGATGGCTGACTGGGACCGCCGGAGCTTGTCCGAAGTGGATTGGGGCCTGGGAGCCGCCATGCTGGTCCGCAGGGCGGCCACCAAGTCGAATGCCCTTATGGACGAGCGCTTTTTTCTCTACTTCGAGGACGTGGACCTTTGCAAGGGCATGTGGGACCGGGGCTGGAAGGTGCTCTACAACCCGGCAGCCCGCATGGTGCACAGCCATCGCAGGGACAGCGCCAGGGGCTGGCGGTTGGGCGCCAAGCGGCATCACCTCTTCAGCTTGCTCAAGTTCCTGTGGAAGCACCGGCTCCGGTTGGGGAGGCGGTCCGGAACGGGGCGTGCCCTGTAATACAGGGTGGTCTATTCGTTGTCAGCCGCAACTTGGCGATAAATTCGGGCTAGAATGGGGTTGCCATGATACTTGACGGACAGGCCTCGGCCCTGAAAATTCGAGATATCGGGGTGACCCCGGCGACCTTCCTCTCACCCATGGCCGGTTTGACCGACAGCGTTTTTCGTCGGCTCATCAAGCGGTTGGGCGGTTGTGGCCTGGTCATGACCGAGTTTACCAGCGCCGAGGGTCTTACCAGGCATTCGGTGAAGAGCAGGAGGATGTTGTTCTACCACGAGGAGGAGCGTCCGGTCACCGCCCAGCTTTTCGGATCGGACCCTGGCCGCCTGGCGGATGCCACCCGGATGGTTGAGGACCTGGGTTTCGACGCCATCGATTTGAACCTGGGCTGCCCGGCCAAGAAGGTGGTGAAGGCATGCGGGGGATCGGCCCTCCTGCGGGAGCCCAGGCTGTTGGAACGCATCCTCAAGCAGATTCGGTCGGCGGCGCGGATTCCTTTCACCATCAAGATCCGCTCCGGTTGGAGCGAGTCGGAAATCGTGGCGCTGGAAGTCGGCCGAATGGCGGAGGACCTGGGGGTCGAAGCGATCACCCTGCATCCCAGAACCCGAGTCCAGGGGTTTTCCGGAAAGGCCGACTGGACCATCATCGCCCGCCTGAAGGCTCACCTCAAGATTCCCGTCATCGGCAATGGGGATATCGTTTCCGCGGCCGATGCCATGCGGATGCGGAAAGAGACGGGATGCGACGGAGTCATGGTTGGCCGGGGAGCCTTGACCAACCCCTGGATTTTCCGTCAGATCGGCGAAACCGAGCGCGGGATGCCGATGACTCTCCCGGACATCGGCGACAAGTACGATCTGATCAAGCGATACTTTTCACTGCTGTTCGAAGAGGAAACCCCGGGAGCCATCGGGAAGATGAAACAGTTCGCCTCCTGGTTCACCCACGCCATTCCCAGAGGAGCCGCCCTCCGCAAGGCCATCTATGAGTCCCGCAGCGAGCGGGAAGTCATGGACCGGATCGAGGAGTTCTTTCGGAGGGCCCTGGTGGCGGCGCCACAGGTTTAATGAGGCCTTTTGATTTCGAGGAGGTCCACCGAAGTGACCGATTTTGGAAGAAATTCCATTAAACACCTGGAAGAACAACTGGGGGCGGGCACCTACTACAAGCGCAACCTGGAATTGGTTCGGGGCCAGGGAGCCCGCCTGTGGGACGCTGAGGGCAAAGAGTTCATCGATTGCGTGGGAGGTCAGGGGGCGGCCAACCTGGGCCACGCGAATCCCTATGTGAACCAGGCCATTCGGGGCCAGTCCGATAAACTGCTGGTCTGCAGCGAGCTCTTTTATCACCAGGAGAGAGCCCGGGTCCTGGAAAACCTGGAGCGGCTCACTCCGAGCAGCATCCAGCGGTTCTTCTTGTGCAACTCCGGCTCGGAGGCCATCGAGGTGGCCTTGAAGTTTGCCCGGCTGGCGACCGGCCGCCACGAGATCGTGGCCGCCATGCGCGGGTTTCACGGCAAGACCTTCGGGGCTCTGAGCGCCACCTGGAGCAGGGACTATCGACTTCCGTTCGAGCCCCTGGTACCGGGGTTCACCCACGTTCCCTTCAACCACCGGCAACGAGCCTGCGAAGCCGTCAGCCAGCGCACGGCGGCGTTCCTGGTGGAGGTCGTCCAGGGGGAGGGAGGCGTCCGGCCCGGCACCCTGGATTTCCTGCTGGATGTTCAGGACCGCTGCAACGAAACCGGGGCCCTGTTGATTGTCGACGAAGTGCAGACAGGATTCGGCCGAACCGGACGCATGTTCGCCTCGGAGCACTTCGATCTGTTCCCCGATCTGTTTTGCATGGCCAAGTCCATGGGTGGGGGACTTCCCATCGGAGCCACCGGCATGAGTCAGGAGGTAGCCACCGGACTCTTCAAGCTGGCCCACAGCTCCACTTTTGGAGGGAATCCACTGGCCTGCGCCGCCACCAACGCGGCCGTTCGCTACCTGGAGGATTTCGAGCTGCCCCAGCGGGCACACAAGCTCGGAACGCAATTCATGCAGCGACTGAGGGACATCGGTTCCCCGCGAATTCGCGAGGTGAGAGGGCTGGGATTGATGGTTGGAGTCGAGCTCAAGGAAAAGAGCGGGCCCTACCTCCTCAAGCTGATGGAACGGGGAGTGCTGGCGCTGGCCGCCGGCCCGACGGTGATTCGCTTCCTGCCGCCCCTGGTTATCGAAGAGGAGGACCTGGATCGAGTCGTCGAGCTGACGGCCGAGGTGTTGCGGTAATCACCCGCATGCCGCACAAGCTGCATGGCTATGGACGTGCCTGCGGCCGGTTGGAGACAAGCCGGGCTTCCGCCCCCCACGACGGGCGGATCATACGAGAGTGAAACAGCGGACGTTCATGGCCTATCGGGAATAGGCCCATGTTCCGTTAAACCGGTTGGTTGTATAAGGGAACATGGATAGACAGGATGAACAGGATAAAAAGAATGAGACGCTGTTGCGCGAGAAGCGGAGGGGCTCGATGATCGGGTGCTCGTTCTCGGTGATCCAGGACGATTGCGGCGGGTTCTGGAATCCTTGTTGAAGAAAGGATAACGGTCGAACTCCAGGGGGGAGAGAAGGTTCGTCCTGGGGCAATCTGTCCAGGTCCATCAGCCAAGAATCCTGTATATCCTGTTCATCCATGTTCATTATGCAGTTAAATCAGGGGCGGATCATTCGAGGGTGAAACCGGGGACATTGATGGCGTATCGGGAACACGGAAGGGTTCCGGTTCCCCTTGGCGTCTCGCTTCGTGTGTCTTGGTCGTCCTTCGTGTGTCTTCGTGGATAACTCTTTTTTTTGTTGTTTCAGACCGATTTTGTGAGGCTGGAGATGGCCGATTCCGAACTGCAGTTGTTGCAGCAGATGTTGAGCATCCCCAGTCCATCCGGCCGGGAATCCCGCTTGGCCCGCTTTCTGGTCGACACCATGACCTCCATGGGGTTTCGTTCCTACCTGGATGGGGTGAGCAACGCCATTGGAATTGCCGGGGACGGGCCCGGCACCATCGTGCTGCTGGGACATATCGACACGGTAGCGGGAGATCTTCCGGTCAAGATCGAAGGCGGCCGAATCTATGGCAGGGGCTCTGTGGACGCCAAGGGCCCCATGGCTTGCTTCATCGCCTCAACCCGTCGCGTGATGAAGGAACTCGACGGACAGGGGAAGCGGATCGTGATTGTCGGCGCTGTGGAGGAAGAGGCGGCCACCTCCCGCGGCGCCAGGCAAGCCCTTTCCGACCTCGATCCACCCGATTATTGCGTGATCGGGGAACCCAGCGGCTGGAACGCCGTGACCCTGGGATACAAGGGCCGCCTGCTGGTGGACTATCGTCTGCGGGTTCCGCTCAGTCACACGGCCGGTCAGGAACGATCGGCCTGCGAGCAGGCGGTTGACTACTGGTCCGAGGTTGGGCGCTGGTGTGACCGGTTCAACGCGGGGAAGTCGCTTTTCGGCAGTCTGCAGGCATCCCTGCGCTCCTTCAACTCCAGCAGCGACGGCATCCATGAAACCGTCGACCTGCGACTGGGATTCCGCATCCCTGTGGGCTTCTCCCTGCAATCCCTGGAAGATTTCCTGTCTGGGACGGCCAACCCCGCCCAAGTCCTGTTTTCGGGGCGGGAGGCCGCGGTGAGGCGGGACAAGTCGAACCCTCTGGTCAGGTCGTTCCTCAGATCGATCCGCGACTTCGAAGGTCGGCCGAAGTTCAAGCTCAAGACGGGGACCGCCGACATGAACGTGGTGGCGCCCTTCTGGACGTGTCCCATGGTGGCCTATGGTCCCGGAGATTCCAGCCTCGACCATACGCCCCGGGAACACCTGGAGATTGCCGAGTACGGACGGTCAATCGACGTGCTAGAATCCGTTTTACGACTTCTGTAGCTGTATTGCAAAGTACCGTCCCTTCCGCGAGCGTGGCCGGTGACCGATCCAGTCGTGGGAACAACCGAGGTCTTGACCTGTCCCGAGGTGACCGCCAAGGAGCGGCGGCTCGGCGAGATTCTGAGTGAACTGGAGTCGGTGGTGGTGGGCTTTAGCGGTGGGGTGGACAGCGCCTACCTGGCCTACATGGCCAACCGGGTTCTGGGTGAAAAGGCGCTCTGCGTGACAGCCGTCAGCCCTTCCTATCCCGCATTTCAACGGAAGGAAACGGCCGAATTCGCCTCTCGCTTTCGACTCCGCCACCTGGAGATCCTCACGGACGAAGTGGAGGATTCCCGTTACCGGGAGAACTCGCCGGATCGCTGTTATTTCTGCAAGAGCGAGCTGTTTTCCAAGCTGCAGGCGCTGGCCCGCCAAAGGGGTTTCCGGGCGGTGGCCGACGGGACCAACCGGGACGACCGAAGCGATTATCGGCCGGGGCGGCGCGCAGCCCGGGAATTCCTGGTTTGCAGTCCCCTCTCGGATGCCGAAATGAACAAGGTCGAGATTCGGGAGCTGTCCAGGCGGGCGGGCCTGCCTACCTGGAACAAGCCCGCCTTGCCTTGTCTCTCCTCCCGTTTTCCCTACGGCACTTCCATTACGCCGGAGAAGCTGTCGATGGTGGAGCGCGGCGAGGAGATCCTGCGGCACTTCGGGTTCAGGGTTTTTCGAGTGCGGTACCACGAGTCCCTGGTCCGACTGGAGTTCTCACCGGAAGAATTGCCCAGGGCCCTGGACATGGGGATGGCTGCCCTGTTGACCAAGGAGTTCAAGGCATTGGGCTTCAAGTTCATCACTCTCGATCTCGAGGGTTACCGCTCGGGCGCACTCAATGAGGTTCTGCCCCTGCATCCGTCACAACGACCGTCCTGACCAGGGATCGGGGCGGCTCTCCTCGGTGACGGCATAGCGGCACAGCGATGAAAGTTCTCGTCATTGGATCGGGTGGGCGCGAGCATGCGCTCACCTGGAAAATCGGTCGTTCATCCCTTGTCGACAAGGTCTTCTGTGCACCTGGAAACGGTGGAACGGCTTCCATCGCCGAGAATGTGTCCCTGGCGGTGGACGACCTGCCGGGGTTGATCCAATTCGCCCTCGATCGCTCCATCGACCTTACCGTTGTCGGCCCGGAACTCCCCCTGGTCCTGGGCATTGTGGACCGTTTCCAGTCCCACGGGCTCTCTGTCGTCGGACCCACCGCCGCCGCAGCCCGCCTGGAGGGGAGCAAGATTTTCGCCAAGGATTTCATGAAGCGACACCAGGTGCCGACCGCGGCCTGCGAGGTCTGCAATTCCCTCGAGGAGGCATTGGGGTATATCCGCCGGGGCGATCTCGGATTTCCTCTGGTGGTCAAGGCTGACGGGCTGGCGGCAGGGAAGGGAGTGGTCATCGCAGAGGATCGGCAGCAGGCGGAATCGGCGGTGGAGCGGATGATGCGCCACCGAGTCTTCGGCGAGGCCGGCGACAGAGTCTTGCTGGAGGAGTGTCTGAGGGGCCGGGAGGCCTCTTTTCTGGTTTTCTCCGATGGGGAGCACTTCCTGCCCATGGTTCCATCCCAGGATCACAAGAGGGTCTTCGACCAGGATCGGGGGCCGAACACCGGTGGCATGGGGGCCTGGTCTGCCGATGGAATCCTGTCTTCAGAGGAGCAGAGGGAGGTCGTTCAAGCCATTGTCAGGCCGACCATCCGTGGTATGGCGGCCGAGGGAAGCCCCTTCCGGGGCGTGCTGTACGTCGGCCTGATGCTGGCGCCCGGCG
Source organism: Acidobacteriota bacterium (assembly GCA_022821775.1). Classification (GTDB taxonomy): domain Bacteria; phylum Acidobacteriota; class Terriglobia; order Versatilivoradales; family Versatilivoraceae; genus Versatilivorator. The sequence goes on along the minus strand of JAJECY010000217.1, from coordinate 13,078 downwards.
GCATCAGGGTCCTGGAGTACAATGTCCGTCTGGGTGATCCCGAGGCCCAGCCGGTTCTGTTTCGCCTGGAGAACGACCTGGTGGAGGTGCTGCAGGCCATCCACCGACAGACCCTGGATTCGGTGCGGTTGCGGTGGGATTCCGACTGTAGTGTCTGCGTGGTGATGGCCTCCGGCGGTTACCCCGGAAAATATCCAACCGGCGGGCCGATTCAAGGGGTTGACGAGGCCGAGGCCGTGGGTCAGGTCAAGGTGTTCCACGCGGGCACGCGGTTGCAGGACGGGCAACCGGTCACCGCCGGAGGACGCGTTCTGGGAATCACGGCCAGGGACACCGACCTCGCTTCGGCCATTGACCGAGTTTACCGCGCCGTCAGGAAAGTGCGGTTCGAGCCGATGCATTTTCGGAGCGATATCGGGAGGCAGGGGCTGAATTGGCGGGGTGTCCCCGGCAATCTTCAGCCGGGCTGAATTTTTTGGTGTTGAACATTTCATTCTGGATCAACCTTGGAGGGTGTGATTATGGAACCGGTCGTCGGCATTATCATGGGGAGTGACTCCGATCTGAATATCATGGGAGAGGCTGCCAGGCAGCTCAAGGAATTCGGCGTTCCGTTCGAGATCGATATCTGCTCGGCTCACCGATCTCCGGCCAGGGCCTCGGAGTATGCCCGAACCGCGGCGGATAGGGGACTGAAGTGCATCATCGCCGGCGCGGGAGGGGCTGCTCACCTGGCGGGAGTCACCGCCGCCGAAACCGTTCTTCCGGTGATCGGTGTCCCGGTTGACAGCAGCCCGCTGTCCGGTTTCGATTCCCTGCTGGCCACGGTTCAGATGCCGGGGGGCGTACCGGTCGGCACCATGGGCGTGGGAAAGTCCGGTGCGGTCAATGCCGCCATCTTTGCCGCTCAGATCCTGGCCACTTCCGATGCCGCGCTGGCGGACCGGCTGGCCGCGCACAAGCGGGCCTTGGCCGACAAGATCCGGACCAAGTCCGCACATGTCAAAGCAACCTTCTCAGTCTGAGAAGCGATTGTTTTGACTCTTGACAACCAGGTGGATTCTGCTTAAGATTCCACTCCGTTCGGGCTCATGCAAAGCCGCATGCAGGTTCATTGGGGCCTACGCAACGTCGCGTAGTCTTCTGCCGCAACACCACCGCACTCCCCCAGCCGAAAACTCAACTAACGAAGTTCCATCCTTTTACGCCAAGGAGTAAACATGAACCCTAGAGAGCTCTTGCAGTTCGTCAGCGACGAAGGCATCAAGATGGTTGACCTGCGCTTTGTGGACTTGCCCGGCTTGTGGCAGCACTTTTCAATCTCTGCCAACGAGGTGGAAGAGGAGATGTTCGAAGAGGGCGTCGGATTTGACGGTTCGAGCATCCGCGGCTTCCAGGAGATCCAGGAGAGCGACATGATCCTCATCCCGGACGCCTCCACCGCTTTCAAGGATCCCTTCACCGCGGTCCCGACTCTCAACGTCATCTGCAACGTCAAGGATCCGGTGACGCTACAGTCCTATACCCGGGATCCGCGTTACATCGCCCAAAAGGCTGAAAACTACCTGAAATCGACCGGGATCGGCGATACCGCCTTCTTCGGTCCCGAGCCGGAGTTTTTCGTTCTGGACGATATTCGCTTCGACCAGTCCTACAACTACGGCTACTACTACGTGGATTCCAAGGAAGGATTCTGGAATTCCGGAAAAGAGGAGAACCCCAACCTGGGCTACAAGCCCCGCTACAAGGAAGGCTACTTCCCCGTTCCTCCCATGGACAGCCTGCAGGACATCCGCAGCGAAATGGTTCTGTTGCTGGAGGAGGTCGGGATCCAGGTGGAAGTCCACCACCACGAGGTCGGCACGGCCGGGCAGTGCGAAATCGACATGCGGTTCGACACCCTGACCAGCATGGCCGACAAGTTTTTGAAGTACAAGTACATCATCAAGAATGTCGGACGCCGGCATGGCAAAACCGTCACCCTGATGCCCAAGCCGATCTTTCAGGACAACGGGTCGGGAATGCACATCCACACGAGCCTGTGGAAGGCCGGGAAGAATGTCTTCTACGAGCCCGGCGGCTACGCCGACCTGAGCAAGACGGCCATCTACTACATCGGCGGAATTCTCAAGCACACGCCCGCGCTGCTGGGTTTCTGCGCGCCTACCACCAATTCCTACCGTCGCCTGGTTCCGGGATATGAGGCGCCCATCAACCTCATCTATTCCCAGCGCAACCGTAGCGCCGCGGTCAGAATTCCCGCCTATTCCCGAAGCGAGAAGGCCAAGCGGGTGGAGACGCGTTTCCCGGATCCCTCCTGCAACGGTTACCTGGCGTTCGCAGCCCTGCTGATGGCAGGCCTGGACGGAGTGCAGAACAAGATCACTCCTCCCGATCCCATCGACAAGGATCTCTACGATCTGGCTCCGGCCGATGCCGCCAACGTGAAGTCGACTCCCGGCAGCCTCGAGGACGTGCTCGACGCGCTGGAAGACGACCATGACTTCCTTCTCAAGGGAGACGTCTTCACCAAGGATGTGATCGAAACCTGGATCGACTACAAGCGAACCCGGGAGGTCGACGCCATGCGGTTGCGACCCCATCCCCACGAGTTTGCCTTGTATTTCGACATCTGATTCTCGTCGAGAAAGCGGCTTGCCCGGATGTGCCGCAGGGCAAGCCGCACCCCCCATGGGCTTACGCCCACGGCCAAGTGCTGCCGCCGCGTTCGCGGCTTTCCGGCCCTCGGACCGCCACTCCCTGTCCTCTTCATAGACGACGGCTTGCCAAGTGAAGTGCGGGCGTTTCCAGTGGCTGAAGCCCGCCGGCAGTCGCCGGGCGCCTCGAATTCGCTTGCCTTCCAGGCGGTTTGGGGAGAACATAGCCACAAGTTGTAGGGGGTGGATCGGTTGGCCCCACTCCTGATAGAGGTGGAACTCGAGATCCTGCTTCCATGAGCCGAGTGTTCATTGTCGCGCTGACCACGGCGCTGCTTGGGTTCTTCGCCACCGACCTGGCGGCGCTGAAGATCATCGACTATCAGAAGAAGCTGAATCCCCGCTTCGCCAAACGCCCGCGCAAGAGTACCCGTTTCATCATCATTCACTCCACCGAAGGCAGTCTGCCCAGTTCCCTGAGAACCCTTTCCCGCGGCAAGGTCCGTCGCCGGCGATACATCAGCCGGGGTGGGCACGCCCACTACCTCATCGCCAAGAACGGTACCGTCTATCGGATCCTGGATCCCAAGTACCGGGCGAACCACGCCGGCGTGAGCATGTGGAACGGGCTGACCCGGCTCAGCGACCATTCGCTGGGCATCGAGCTGGAGGGGTACCACAACGTGCCCTTTACAGATCGGCAGTATCGGTCTCTGAAGGAATTGCTGAGAATCCTGCAAAAGCGGTTTCGGGTGAAGGATCGGGACGTCCTGGAACACTACCGGATCGCTTATTCCAGGCCGAACCGGTTCCACAAAATGAAGCGTAGAGGAAGGAAGAAAGATCCGGGCGCCGACAACTTTGACCGCAGGCGGGCCGGCTTGACCGATGCCTACCCCTCCGATCCGGACGTGGTCGCCGGAAGAGTCGGCGCCGATCCGGATGGCATCCAGGTGGCTCGAAAATCTCAGCCGAGGGCGTCGACGAGGCCGGCCCGGACCGATGGCAAACGGAAGGCCGACGGCAGCCTGGCGGCAGCGGCCCGGGGTCCCAAGAAAAGGGTGGGAAACGGTAGCTTGGCGACGCCGGCCCGCAACAGCAGGAAACGGCAGGAGAACGGTAGTTTGATATCGCCGCCGGCTGATCCTACGAGGAACAGCGTCATCACTGCCGGTCGGACGGCCTGGAAGATTGCCGGCCGCCAATACAAGGCCGCCACCACGCTCTATCGTTTCCCGGACGGTCGCTCGCTGCGCGGTCACGAAATCCGGGACTGGTCCGACATTCCTTCGGGTACCGTGGTCGAGTTGGGAGTCGATGAAGACAAGGTGGTCAGCGCGGATCGGGCGGAAGTTCTGCTTCCGGTCATCGGCGAGGAAATGTCTCCCTGGAAAATCGCCAACGTCCTCCACAATTCCTCATTCACCTTCTACCTCTATCCCAGTGGCAAGATCCTGGCCGGTCATCGGATCGAGAAATTCGCGGATGTGCCTCCGGGAACCAGAGTGCTAATCGCCTACCGCCGGGTTCCCGTGCCGCGCACCAGTGACCCCTTGGGAGAAGACCTCGACGATGTCTTCCTGAGCCAACAGACTCTGTATCTCCTGCCGGGCGGCGCATTGCAGTCCGGAGAGCAGATAGAAAACTTTGCACAGCTTCCCCGGGGAGCCATCGTTTTCGCCAAGGTGGAGTAGGTTCCGGCGGCAACACCCCGGGCTAAAACGCTTTTCGGTCGATCCGATTCGATACGGCGAACTTGATAATCGCCAGCAGGGCCTTGAGGCCATCCTTCCAATTGATTTTTTTCCCCTCCTGGTAACTCCTTCCCGAATAGCCGATCGGGACTTCCAGCAGGCGGGCTCCTCGTTTGGCCAACTTGATGGTGAGCTCGGGCTCGATGCGGAAATCGTCGCTCTCCAGTGGGATGCTCTTGAGCAGGTCGGTGCGAACCATCTTGTAACAGGTTTCCATATCGGAGAGGTTCAGACGGCTGGCCAGGTTGGAGAGTGCAGTGAGGAACCGGTTGACCATCCGATGGGGGGAAAGGTCCCTTGGCCGCGGCGCCGCCCGGTGGAATCTCGAACCGAAGACGGCATCCGCCTCACTCTTCAGAAAAAGTGGAATCATGCCGAGAAGCTCTTGAGGATGGTATTCGAGGTCGGCATCCTGGCAGACGGTGAGGTCGGTGTCCGCAAGGGTCAACCCTGTTCTCAGGGCTTTGCCCTTGCCGTAGTTCCTCGGGTGGCGCACAAACTGCCAGACAAATTTTTCTCCCCAATTCTCCCTTTCCAGGGATTGCTGAAACCGATGGAGGACGGTCGGGGTTTGATCGCTGGAACCGTCGTCCACCACGATCACCCGGATCGAACTCAACAGCGGACTGTCTCCCAGGACTCGCAAACGGGAGAGACTGGCGTGGACCAGAGACTGTTCATTGTAAACGGGAACAATGACCGAGAGTGTGGTGGTCGGAGTCATGACGCGGGGCGCATTTTAAAACGTCGCCGAAGTCAAGGCAACGCGTAAGGGCCGGCGTAAGGGCCGTCGTGCCCCTCGATTGCGGCAACCGGCGTTTTCTGATTGAATAATTCGGACGGGGGTCATCGGGAGCAGGGGCTCCGGAACGAAACTGCCGATCCGGCCCGAGTGGCAAGGAAAGCGTGGTCCAGGGACGAACCATTCTGGTTACGGGTGGAGCCGGCTACGTCGGCAGTCATGTCTGCAAGTCCCTGGCGGCGGAGGGATTCCATCCGGTAACCATCGACTGTCTCTCCCGTGGACACGAGTCGGCCGTGAGGTGGGGACCGCTCGAGAGGGTCGATCTGACGGATGAGGCTCGATTGAGAGCCGTGATCGAGCAGTATCGGCCCGACGGGGTCATGCATCTTGCCGACCTGTGCGACGTCGGTGAGTCGGTGACGGATCCGGCCAGGTATTACCACAACAACCTGGTGGGAAGCCTGAACCTCCTGAAGGGAATGCTGGATCAGGGGATTCGATCCATCATCTTTTCCAGCAGTTGCGCCATCTATGGGGTGCCCGGCAAGCTTCCGATCCCGGAGACTGAGGCCAAGGTTCCGATCACGCCCTACGGAGTGAGCAAGCTGGTCGTGGAGCACATGCTGCGGGATTTCAGCATGGCCTATGGCATTGGCTACGTCTGCCTGAGGTACTTCAATGCCGCCGGGGCCGACCCGGACGGCGAGATCGGCGAAAGACATCGACCCGAAACTCACGTCATTCCCCTGGCCATAGAATCGGCTCTTGGCCGCAGAAGCCGTTTCGAGATTTTCGGGACGGATTACGAAACGCCTGACGGCACGGCGGTTCGGGACTTTGTCCACGTTTCGGATCTGGCCGCGGCCCATGTGTTGGCCTTGCGCCATCTGTTGGAGGGCGGCCGGAGTGCGGCGCTGAATTTGGGGACGGGGCAGGGACATTCGGTAAAGCAGATCGTCGCTACCGTCGAACGGCTTTCGGGCAGGGCGGTGCCCGTCCAGGAAGGCTCGCGACGGACCGGAGACCCCTCGACCCTGGTGGCCGATGCGTCACGGGCCTCCAAGCTTCTGGGCTGGACCCCGAGTTACACGACCCTGGACGACATCGTTGCCACCGCGCTGAACTGGCACCGTAAACCCCTCTTCGGCTGACCGATCCCAGACACCCGAGAGCGGTAGCAGGAGCCTCATGGATTTTGTTCCCGGTTGGAAAGACTATTGGCTGCTGCTTCAGTTCGCCGGCCTGTTCGGACTCAGCGGCTGGTTGACTTACAGGATTGCGGTCGGGCGGCTCCAGGAACCTGCCTGTTCGGGCTCACCTTCCGGCGCGCGCGGCGACCTGTTCAAGAACCTGATCAGTCCCGTGTTGCTCAGCAGCCTGTGCGGATTGATTGTGACCTCCTGCTTCCTCATGCTGAGCGCTCAACTGGGTGCGGCTCGAATCCGCTATCTCTTCGTGCTGTTGGCGATCTACAGCCTGGTCTGCCTTGCCTGGCTGTTGAAGTCAAGGGCCCTGCAGTGGCGTCTGCCGGCCTGGAGAGGGCTGCGACCGGGTTGGAGCGACCTGTGGCTGGCAGGCATGCTGCTGCTGGGTCTGTTCACCTTCGGAAGGACCGCCGAGTATATCGCCAGCCAAAGAGATCCCGGGGAGCATGCCAACATTGCGGTGCGTCTGGCCCAGGAACAGAGCCTGCGCTTCAGCGACCCCGACTTCCGGAATTTCGATGAGGATCGGCAGAGACTTTTCCTGCCGGTCCTTCTTGAAAATGCGCTTTACCTGGAAGCCGTGCCCGGATTTGCGCTGCTGGATGCGGAGACCGGCGAAATGTTGCCGCAGTATCTGCACCTGTTTCCGCTCTGGCTGTCCCTGGCATTCAAGCTCTGGAGGTTCGACGGACTGTTCGGTTTCAATGTTCTCCTGGGCCTGCTGAGTCTCTTGCTGGTGGTTGCATTGGCCATCGAGATTTTTCGATCCAAGACCGTCGGGTTGCTGGCTTCGAGCCTGCTTTGCCTGAACCTGGGCCAGATTTGGTTGGTGCGAAGTCCATTCAGCGAGACACTGGCCCAGGTGCTGCTGCTGGCCGGAGTCTGGATGCTGGCCCTGGCCCATACCCGCCGCAAGGGTGGTCTGGGCTTCCTGTCTGGATTGGTGTTCGGATTGAGCTTGATGGTGCGCATTGACTCCGTGCTGGCGATCCTGGCCGTGTCGGTGTTCCTGATCCTGGCCCGAACGGGGCCGGCCGGAAGAGTCGGCTTGCCGGTTCGTCCTGTCGCAGCCGGTCTGGCCATCGGCGTTGCCTATTCCCTGGCCCACATCGCCCTTTTCGCCTATCCCTACGTGCTGGCCATTCTGCATAACCAGGGTGTAATCTCCTTTCTTGACCGCCACTGGGGTTGGCTGTTGGCGCTGGCCTTGTTGGCAGCCGCCGCGGCGGGGTCTTCAAGGTGGCTGATGGGGTTGATGGGAGCCTGGCGGGCGCGACGTTTTCCCACCTCCATGGCGTGGGACGATCCCGCCACTCTGCGCCGGATCGTCTTCCTGACGCTCTCGGGTTTGTTGATTGTTGCCTTCGCCTGGGGATATTTTTTCCGCCCCATGATGGACTCGGGCGCCACCCTGCTGCCGCTGGCGCCCCCCCACCAGGGATTCGTGTCCTACTACGACGAGTTGAATCTGGTTCGGCTGGGATGGTATCTCTCTCCCCCGGGCCTTGGTCTGGCTTTGCTGGGCGCTATCCTGGCGCTGCGGCAGATCGTGTTGAAGGGGCAGGTTCGCCCCTTGCCCCTCTTGCTCCTGCTGGCGGCCTTCCTGCTGTTCTACGGTCACAAGTCTCGCGCCTTTCCCGACAACTACTGGGTCATCCGCCGCTACGCCGAGGTCGCGATCCCGGCGATGCTCATCCTGGCAGGCCTGGCGATGCAGCGTTTGTATCGAGTGGCTTCCCTCCACCCGAGGCTGAGGGCGCGCCGGGCTCCGGGTCGATTCCTCCTGCAGGCTTGCGGCCTGGGGATATTGACCGTCATGGCCGCCACGCAGACGGTAGCGGCCTGGCCCTTTTTGCGCCAGACGGAGTTGGGTGGATCGTGGAGGCAAATGGCAGCGCTGGCCAGCCGAACCAGGGAAGCGGATGTGATCCTGTTCGAGCACGGCCGCGCTCAGGAGTTTTTTACAGGACCTCTGAGGAACATGTTCGGACAGACCGTTCTTCCTCTTGCCCACCGAAAGCCCGATCCGGCCTCTTTTGAACGGGTTGTCGGGGAGTTTCTGGCTGACAACAAGAGAGTGTTTCTCATTTCCTATGAGGAGTGGACATCCCTGGACAGTTCCAAGTACCTCTTCGAGCCCAGAGAACGATTTTATTTTGCCAGCGACCTGGTCGAACGGACCTTTGAGCGTCGGCCCGAGAAAATGCAGGAAGTGCATTACAGTCTTCAGATCTACGAGGTCAAGCCTCGGCCGCGAGGAGGGCCGAAGACATTCCAGGCGCTCGTTTCGCACTCCAATTTCGGCTATGCGTCGGAAGGATTCCACCAGGCGGAATTCGGGGCGGGTGGCAACGCATACCGGTGGAGCCAGGGGGATGCTTCGGTGGAATTGTCGGAAATCGATGGCTCTTTCCCGGCCGTCCTGATCGCGCGACTGGCTCGCCCGGACATGGGGGCCGAGACGGAATCTCCGGTGCGCATCCGGTTGAACGGTCGGGATCTGGGGGAGTTACAGCTTTCCCCGAGATTCAAGGACTACAAAATCCCGGTCGAGAGGTCCCAGTTGGCTCGAGGGGAGAGGAACCGGGTCGAAATTCTGTCGCATTCTTTCAACCCATCGATCCTTCAGGGTTGGGAGGATACCCGTGACCTGGGTTTTATGCTGGATTGCATCAAGCTTCAATCCCTGGTGCCGATGGGTGGAACCCGTGCCTACCAGGTGGACTTTGGAACCGAGTGCGATGGGACAGAACGGATTGACTTCTATCCGACCGAAGCCGACGGGTATTCCTGGGCGGGAATCGACCCAAGCCTGGTTTGGCCGTTTCCGCTGGACCCCGGCCAGAGGTATCGGCTCGTGATCCGGACCGTCAAGTCGAATCCGGATCCAGGATTCCGACAATTTCTCACGGTTTGGGTCAATGAGGTGAAATTGGACACCCAGGAACTGATCGGGGTAGGGGGCCAGTTCCGCAATTATGCATTCCCCATTTCGCCGGAAGCCCTCGACAGGCAAACGCCCACGATTCGCATTGGGGTGCGTCCTGTCTGGAACCCCAGCTTGGCAGGGGCGTCCCCGGATTACAGAAACCTGGGGAGCGCCGTTCAATGGATCAGGATTGAAGAGTTGTGATCCTGACGACAACGAAGTCGGCGCCAACGCTATTGGGATTGTTGGAGCGGTGATGGAATTTACCGGCGAGAGAATCATTCCCGGAAGCGTCAATGACGATCTCCTGAACGAGCACCTCTGCCGCTACAGGTTCGCCCAACTCCTGGTGGAGAACAAGGTGGTCCTGGATGTTGGCTCAGGAGTCGGCTATGGCTCGAAAATCCTGGCGGAGAAGGCAGGCTCCGTCCTTGCGCTGGACATCTCGGAAGAAGCGGTACGCTACGCCGAAGAGCGGTATGCCGGGGAGAATATCGAGCAGGTGGTCGGCGACTGCCATGAATTGCCGCTGGCCGGCGACAGTATGGATGTGGTGGTCAGTTTTGAGTTGATCGAGCATCTGCAAGGCCAAAGAGCCCATTTGCTCGAGGTAAGCCGGGTGCTCAAACCGGATGGAATGACGGTCATTTCCACACCGAATCGAGTCTTCTACAGCCAGGAGAGCAACCAGGCCAATCCATTCCACACGCATGAGTTCGAGTTCCGTGAGTTCCTCGACTTCCTGAAATCCGTTTTCAGTTCCGTGCAGATCTATTTTCAGAATCACATAGCAGGTCTGATTGTCGGCAACCCGAGTCTTTACCGGGAGGTAACGACCTGCCTTGACGAGAAATCCGGCGACTTGGAAGTGACCTCCAACTACTTCGTAGCCGTTTGCACCCACGGCCGGGAATATCAGCCTGCGCCAGGCAACTTCTGCCTGCTGCCGGGGGCCGGTAACCTTTTGCGGGAACGCCAGCAGAACATTCAGCGGTTGGAAGCGGAGGTCGCCAAGCTCGACAGCGCTCTGACCCGGCTTCAGGGGGAGTACGAGGAACGTTCCGGCTGGGCGCTACAGTTGAACCGGCAGGTCAAGGCCAGGGACCAGGCCCTGATGGATCTGCGTGCGGAGTTCGAGGACCGCAGCCGATGGGCGGAGGAGTTGTCCCGACAATTGGAAGAGAAGGACAAGACAGTAGTGAAGCTTCAGTCTGAATTCGAGGAACGCACCCGGTGGGCTCTGCAGTTGGACGCCAAGCTGGAGGCGATCAGGCAGTCAAAGCTCTACAAGCTGGCCAGGTTGCTGGGGTTGAAGTTTGAAGTTTGAAGTGGGAAGTGGGAAGTTTGAAGTTTGAAGAGTTGTGGATTCGATACGTTAAGCCCCTGGTCGATCTTGGCGTAGTCTTTAAAAAAGCCCAACCAGGTCATGGGGCACTTACCCGTTCCGGAAACCCTCTGCTGACCGCCCTCCACCCTCCACCCTTCTCACTTCTCCCTTCCCCCTTCAAACTTCAAACTTCAATCAAGGTAGACCAGAACGGCTTTCTCGTTTCCCAGATCGCGCGCCGCCGGCGTGATGATGGACTTCCCGTCGACGTGAATCTTGCGATCTTCCTTGACTGCCTGCCGAATGTCCTCCTCACAAACGAAGCTGGCCGGCTCCGGTGGATCCGCGGTCTGCCCGGTTTCCCTGGGGGGAGTGGGCCGTGCCGGTGGTGGGGCGGGTTCGGCCGGCCGATGGAACTGGAGCCGGCGGTCCGCCATCAGGCGGTCCACCAGGTCCGAGACCTCTCCTCGATCGAATGGGGTTGCTTCCTGTTTCGGAACGTCAATGGCCCGGGATGAGTCCTCCCCGAGATTGTGAGTGCGGCTGTAGGCCACCCGTTTGATGTTGATCAGGTGAAGCGGAGAGATATTGTCGGAAGTGATGTTTCCGCCAAGAGTTCCGCATCCCAGAGTCATGCTCGGAAAGAGCCGGGTGGTGTAGCCCACGGCTCCCAGGGCTGCCTGGGTGTTGACGACGATTCGAAAGACGGGTTTCTGCAGTCCGAATTGCCGAATAATCCGGTCGTTTTTGGAATGAATAGCCAGAGTGTGTCCCAACCCTCCGTAGTTGAGCAACTCAATGCATCGATCGCAAGCCGCCTCCCAGTCTTTTTCCACGTAGAACGCTAAAATCGGGGAGAGTTTCTCGATAGACAGGGGGTAGTCCCGACCAACGCCCGAAAGCGGGGCTACCAGGACCCGGGTACCTTCCGGAATCCTGATTCCGGCCAGGGCGGCAATGGTTGCTGCCGGCTTGCCGACGATTTTTGGGTTCACCGTTCGCTTGGGAGTGACCACCACCTGGGCCAGCGCCTGAATTTCCTGTTCGTTCAGGAAATGCCCGCCGTTGTGCTTGATCTCTTCGATCACACGATCCTTGATGGCGGCATCGGTGATAATGGCCTGTTCCGAAGAACAGAGCGTGCCGTTGTCAAAGCACTTGCCGGCAAAAATGTCCTGAATGGCCCGGGGGATGTCAGCCGAGGATTCCACGTAGGCGGGAACGTTGCCCGGACCCACCCCGAAGGCGGGCTTTCCCACGCTGTAGGCGGCCTTGACAAGACCATGCCCTCCGGTAGCCAGGATCAGGGCGGTCTTGCGATGGCTCATCAGCTCCCGTGTTCCTTCGATAGTGGCTTGGGACAGGCACCCAATCGATCCTTCGGGTGCGCCGGCTGCGACCGCGGCCTCCGACAGGATTCTGCTGGTTTCCCGGATGCAGCCCGAAGCCGAAGGGTGAGGGCTGAAAACGATGGTGTTGCGTCCCTTGAGCGCGATCAGGGCCTTGTTGATGGTAGTGGAAGTCGGGTTGGTGGAGGGAATGACCGCGGCAATGACCCCGACCGGCGAGGCGATCTCCAGGATTCCCTCTTTCCTGTCCTCCCTGATGATGCCGACCGTCTTGAGGTCTTTAATGGCCTCGTGCACAAACTCGGCGCCGAACTTGTTCTTGAGGATCTTGTCGGCGACGTTGCCGAAGCCGGTTTCCTCTACCGCCATGCGGGCAAGCTTCTCGGCAGCTCCCAGTCCAGCCTCGGCCATTTGTCGAACCACGGAATCGACCTGGTCCTGGGAGAATTGAGAGAGGCGCGCCTGGGCCTGGAACGCCTGGTCAATCAGTGACCGAGCCTGCTGAATGGACTCAAGATCTCGATCCATGGCCCGTGGAAGGTCCGGAGAATACAGGGAGGTTGGCCAGAGGAGTGCCCACCGGGCAGATGTCGGCGCCTGAGGCTTCTGGGCCGCCATCATCCGTGTGCCGCGCCGAGTGAATGGCTTAGCCGGTTTCGCCTGGGATGTTCTTTTCAGCTTCGGCGTGGGGGCTGGGAATGACGTGGACAGCTACCAGTTCGCCGACTCGTCGTGCCGCGGATGCGCCCGCATCGGTAGCGGCCTTCACCGCCCCCACGTCCCCTCGCACGCATACCGTCACGAAGCCGGCCCCAATGTACTCTTTCCCCGCCAGAGTAACGTTGGCCGCTTTCACCATGGCGTCCGCCGCCTCGACAGCGCCGACAAACCCCTTGGTTTCGATCATTCCTAGCGCTTCGCCTGGCACAACCTCAGCTCCCGTGTCAGCTTGGTGAGGGTGAAACTATCATTTAAGGAAGCTCTGATCAATCACCGATTTCAACCGGAGACAGACAAGGGAAGGGTGGTCGAGAAAAAAACAGGTGATTTGAGAGACCGACCCCGGCTCTGGGCAGTCCCTCACAGGCACTTTCGAGCGGGTAGTCGTCAAC
>JAJECY010000176.1 GCA_022821775.1 Acidobacteriota bacterium | reverse complement strand
AACGTGTCGATCACAAGACTCTTCACTCTCCACTAGCCACTCTTCACTGTTGTTTCAGGCGAGCCTGACCAGGTATTTTCCCAGGTGACGGCCCTCAAGCATCTCGACGAACGCCTTGGGGGCGTTCTCGATACCCTCCACTACGTGCTCCCGGTTGCGAAGCTTGCCGGCCCGCAGCCAATCCCTCATCTGTCTCAAGGCTCGAGGGTGCTCTTCCTCGAAGTCCCACACCAGAAACCCTTGGACCTTGGCCCGCTTGATGATCAGGTTGCGCAACCAGCGCGGCCCTTGATCGGGACGATCCAGGTTGTATTGTGAACTCTGCCCGCAGACGGCCACTCTGGCCTTGAGGTTGAGCAGTGCGACCGCGGCATCGGTGACCGAGCCGCCCAGGTTATCGAAGTAGACGTCGATGCCGTCGGGACAAGCCGCCGCCAGGCGGTCCGGGCCATGTGGTTCCGAACCCCAAACCAGCGCCGCATCGAATCCCATCTGCTCCCTGAGGTAGCTTGCCTTGGTTTGAGAGCCGGTCACGCCAACCACGCGGCATCCCTTGATCTTGGCAATCTGTCCGACAGTGGATCCCACGGCTCCGGCGGCACCCGAGATCACCACCGTTTCTCCCGCTCGCGGTTGGCAGACCCGCAGCAATCCAAAATAGGCCGTCAGTCCAGTCATCCCCAGGATGCCGAGCGTTGTGGACAGCGACTCCCGCCCCGGGTCCACTCGGGTCAGCCATTTGGCTGGAACGACCGCCTGCTCCTGCCAACCCAGATTTCCCACCACCGGATCGCCGGGCTGGAGAGCCGGATGGTGGGAGACCACCACCCGTCCCACTGTCTGACCGACCATCACCTGGCCCACCTGTACCGATTCCGCATAGGATTTGCGGTCGTCCATGCGCCCGCGCATATAGGGGTCGAGGGAGAGATAGACGCCGCGAACGAGGCACTCTCCCGGCCCGGGAGGCTGAAGCGGGGAGATAACCAGCTCGAAGTCGGACAACTTGGGCATTCCGTGGGGGCGAGCCGCCAGGAGGACTTTTCTGCTGGAGGAAACCGAATCTTCTTTCACCCTTTTCAACCCTAACGTTCCGAGGCGGCAATCGGGTCAGCGGTATTCCTTGAAGCCATAACGTTTCCTCCAGGATTTACGCTGTTCATCGTAGCCGTAGAAATCAACCGCCAATCTTTTCGGCGACACGCCTACCAGGGCGAAGCCGTATTCGACTATCAGCGTCTTCTGCTTTGCCACCCTGTTGACCCTCTTCTTGGAGCTTCGCAGTTTTCCACCCGCTCCCTGAACAACCTGGTGAAACTTCACCGCGCCGGCCTGGTCCGAACAGCAGGATGCTTCAAGGTGTTCCTGGTGATGTTCGTGACCGGCAAAGTACACGTGAATGTCAATTCCTCCACTACAAATGAGTTCATCGACGATTGCCGATTCGATCGATGGGATGACGCCCTGGTTCCCGTTTCCCGTGCCGTGCATGCCGGTGGAATACACGGGATGATGACCGAATAGGAAGGTCCACCCTGTTTGGCTCCGAAGAGCAGTCTTCACGGCGTCCAGTTGAGCCTCCGCGTTCTCGAGGCGCGCAGCTCTCTTCGAGCCGGCCGAAGGCGGCCTCTTGTCGTCGTACCTGGCGTCGAATATGACGGTTGTGTCCAAACCGTACACATGCAGCCACTTGGGCAGTCCTGGAATGGGGTAGTGATTGAATGGCATCCGCCAACGGTCGCTCTTGAGGGTGTGGTTGATTTCCTCTTGAACCGAGCCTGTGCGCATCCAGTCATGATTCCCCGGCACGAGCCAGAAGTCGAAGCGCCCGAACCGGGAGTAGGGGGACTCGAATTTCCTGCGCATATTTGCGTCGTTGGGGCCGGAAACACCGCGGTGATAGATATTGTCCCCCAACACGAGGGCAAAATCACAACCGTTGGCCCGTCCGTCGGGAGCACATACCTGCCACATCCCGCTCGCAACCTCCTGCTGGAGGCGGCTGCCTGTCCCGGAATCACCGAACACCAGGAACTTCACGCTGTCCTGAGAGGAATGGTCCTCGAAGGCAGCCGGGGCGACCGGCTTCAGGAATCCGGCGAGGTGCGTGTGAGTGCGGCAGCCCGTAGAGACGAATGCAACAACAATCAGAAAGAGGATGCCGATTCGCTTCACTCTCACTGCTCTCCTTGATTTCAAGCGTGCGAGTCGGGCTGAATCCCTATTCAGCCAAGGTCCCGTCTATAAGGACCGATGTTCTTGAGGTTGTATGGGAATGAGAATCCGGAAAGTCTGGAGGCGAGGAGGGGATTCGAACCCCTGAATAAAGGTTTTGCAGACCTCTCCCTTAGCCACTTGGGTACCTCGCCTGATCGGGAACCGGAGCGGGAGGACCGCCGTTGCACCAGTTTATACACTCGACACAGGCGAGCGTCAAGTCGCCGTCCGGATGCCGCCCGGATGCCGGCCTGCCTGTTCCGGCGCGGCGGACGGGAATTCACGGATGAGGCATCAGGTGGTGGTGGTTCGCGTCCCTTTACCCCGGCATCGACCCGCTTCCACTCGGGCTCCAACCAGGTCCGCGGGTCTCTGCCTGAAGACAAGGGGGCCGTGCCAACGAGGCTGTCCCGATCGTATCCTGCAAGCGGGCCACGCTTCAGACCAGTCCCGCCCCCGCCCCCACGACGGGCAGATCATTCAGAGTGAAACAGAGGTACTTCGGAAGAGTGGAGAGTGAAGAGTGGTCAACGGAGGATTTCAGGAACCGGTACATTCCTGACGACTTGGTTGCGTTTTTTGAACTGCTGCGCCGAGACCGACAAGTTGCTTAACACTTGGGTCTAATCACTAGCCACTAATCACTATCCACTATTCACTGTTGTTTCAGACCAGCAATGGGGCGATCACCAGAGACACCACCGACATCAGCTTGATCAGGATATTCATGGAGGGGCCGGAAGTGTCCTTGAAGGGGTCGCCCACCGTGTCGCCAACCACCGCGGCCGCATGCACGTCTGAGCCCTTGCCGCCGAGGTTGCCCTTCTCGATATACTTCTTGGCGTTGTCCCAGGCACCCCCGGCGTTGGCCATCATCAGCGCCA
>JAJECY010000003.1 GCA_022821775.1 Acidobacteriota bacterium | reverse complement strand
AACGTTACTTTGTATCGGATTCGTGGCATGACTCCCCCTTTCGTCTGGAAGAAGTCTACGCCTTTACAAACGACAATTCAACTGTGACATGACACTAGGTATTCAGCGACCTGATGAGAAATGCGGGCTAGAGGCCGCCGCAACGGCGCCGGTCCGGCAATCACCAGCGGGAGCCGGACGGAATCCGAAACCGAGGGCGGGCTGAAAAGGCCGTATTCTACCCAGTTTGCCCGGCGACATTCCAGTGAAATAGAATGTTGGGAACGACTGAGAGATCCTGTACACTGGGGAGCCTTTCGGGGAGGTGACCATGGCCGTGCTGGAACAGTTTTCCCTCAAGGGGCGGATCGCCCTGGTGACCGCCGGGGCCGGGCCCCAGTTCGGCAGCAGCCTGTCGGAAGGCCTGGCCGAAGCCGGAGCCACGGTGATCGTGGCCTCCCGCTCGCTGCAGCGCAACCTGGATTTCGCCCGCGGATTGAATGAGCGGGGCTATGACGCCCACGGCATGCAGGTCGACATCTGCCGGACCGACTCCATTCAGCGCCTGCACGACCACATCCTGGAGCGATTCGGCCGCCTCGACATCCTGGTCAACAGCGCCTTGGCCCGGGTGGGCGGCGGCTTCGAAACCCAGACCTCGGAGGACTGGCTGGAAAGCGCCAAGGGGGACATGGTGGGTCTGTTCACCATCTGCAGGGCCTTCGTCCCCGACATGGTCCGGCAGAAGCGGGGATCGATCATCAACATCTCCAGCATCTACGGCGTGGTGGCCAACGACCCCACCCTCTACGAGGGCACCGACATGCTGCAGGCGCCCACCTACAACTTCGTCAAGGCGGGCATGATCAACTTCACCCGCCACATCGCCAACTACTACGGGAAGCAGGGAGTGCGGGCCAACTGCATCTCCCCCGGAGGCTACTTCAACCACCAGCCCAAGCCCTTTCTGGACAACTACACCAAGCGGGTCCCCATCGGGCGCCTGCTCGACAACGAGGACATCAAGGGGGCGGCGGTCTTCCTGGCCTCCGACGCTTCGGCCTACGTCACCGGGATCAACCTCATGCTGGACGGAGGCTGGACCACCCTGTAACCCTCCCGTCAATCCCCACGGAAACCCCCATGACCCTGGAAAAATCCGCCCGCTGGTTTGAAGAGAACAAGCAGTTTCTGGCCGGAGGCGTCAGCAGCGACGTGCGCAAGGCCGAGCTGCCCCATCCCCTCTACTTCGAGTCGGGCTCGGGGAGCCGGATTCGGGACGTGGACGGCAACGAGTACATCGACTACGTGCTGGGACAGGGACCGCTGCTGCTGGGCCACAGTCCGCGCCCGGTGCTGGAGGCCGTCCACCGGCAGTTGGACCGGGGGCTGGTCTTCGCCGGCCAACACCAGGCCGAGGCCGAACTGGCCCGGCTGCTGACCCAGGCGATCCCCTGCGCCGAGAGGGTTCGGTTCAACAGCACCGGCTCCGAGGCCGTGATCACGGCCCTTCGGGCGGCCCGGGCCTACCGGGGGCGCAACCTGGTGGTCAAGTTCGAGGGACAATGGCACGGCTGGTACGACAGCCTCTTCGTCTCGACGGCTCCGGGCCCCACCCAGCAGGGTGACCGCAGCAACCCCAACCCGGTCCTGCCCAGCCAGGGCCAGGTGGCCAACGCAGCCGACAACCTGATCATCATGCCCTGGAACGACCTGGAGCTGCTGGAAGAGCTGTTTGCCCGGCGCGGCAGCGAGATCGCAGCCATCCTGACCGAGCCGGTCATGTGCAACTCGGGAAGCCTCATGCCTCGCCCCGGCTTCCTGGAGGGGCTGCGCAACCTCTGCGACCGCTACGAGTCGGTCCTGATCTTCGACGAAGTGATTACCGGGTTCCGCCTGGCCCTGGGAGGGGCCCAGGAGATCTTCGGAGTCACCCCCGACCTGGCCACCTATGCCAAGGGTATCGCCAGCGGCTTCACCTTGAGCGCCGTGGTGGGCAAGGCCGAGGTCATGGACCTGATTTCCAGCGGCCGGGTGGTGCACGCCGGAACCTACAACAGCAACCCGGTGGTCATCGCGGCCGGCCTGGCCACCCTTCGAACCCTCACCGGGGACCGGGAAGCCGTCTACTCCCACCTCGACCGCCTGGGCGCCCGCTTGCGCGAAGGGCTGGCGGAGCGGCTGCAGCGGGCCGAAGTCCCTGCCCTGGTGGGCGGCCTGGGACCGGTGGTGCAGGTCAGCCTGACCGACCGCCAGGCCCTCCATGACTACCGCGAATGGGCGTCCCGGGACGACCGCACCTACCAGCAGTTGGTCACCGACCTGGTCTACCAGGGAGTCCGCACCACCGGCCGGGGCACCTGGTACGTCTCCACCGCCCACACCGACGCCGACGTGGACCGGACGCTGGATGCTTTTGCGCTGGTTCTGCCCGAGCCCAGCGCGGGATAGGCCATTTGACTCGTTTTATGGGTAATCCCACCTCCAACCCACAACATTTGTAGGGCGAAGGCTGATGCGGTGGGAGAGGGAACCGGGCCGGCACCGGGGATCGATATCTTTTCCCTAATTAACATCGATGCACAGGATGCACAGGATTACCAGGACGAGAGGCTCCTGCGGGGAAAACAGGCTCGCGCGTTACGAGACTCAGGATATCTGCAATCGGGGCAAGGCGGTTGGTGATATTAATCCTGTGCATCCTGTGCATCGATGTTAATTTTTCGTTCACAACCTCGGTTCAGAATCTCCCTTCGAGCCTCAGGAAATCGACTGGCTGTTCGGTCTTCCCCTCCAGGGCCAGGTCGGCCAGCACTTCCCCCATCACGGGTGCGAACTTGAACCCGTGGCCGGAAAAGCCGGCCCCGAACAGCACCTGTTCGTATTGAGGATGGCGGTCGATGATGAAGTGGCCGTCGGGTGTCAGGGTGTAGAGGCAGGTCTTGGCGGCCAGCATCTGGTCCTGCGGCGGGCGGGCGGGGTCCAGCAGGCCCGGGACGAATCGGGCGATGTCCCGCGCCAGGGGACCAAGGTCGGCGTCCGACGGCGGAGGAACCTGGACCGGGAATGCCGGCAGCGGGTCGCCCCTTTCGTGATAGGCGATCTTGACGCCGTTTCCTCCGATTTCGGGAAAACCGTAGAAGGCCCCCGGGGCGAAGACGAAGACCGGAGCCGCGCCGGGCTGAAACCACTCCGGCCGGTGGGGTCTGAACCAGGTCAGCACCTGGCGTCTCACCAGCAGCGGCAGCTTCAAGGCCCTCAAGATGGCGCCACTCCAGGCCCCGGCGGTGACCACCAGCCGCTTGGCCCGCACCTGTCCCTCGCGGGTGTTCACCAGGACCTCACGCCCCTCCACCGACCATCCCAGGACCTCCCTGTCGAGCCTCAACTCGGCCCCCAGGCGGCGTGCCCCCTGAAGAGCACAGCCCAGGGCCGCCGCAACGTCGATCAGCCCGGACCGGGTGTCCAGCAACCCCGTAAAGTTCCCCGGGGGATTCAAGGCGGGGAAGCGCCTCCGGACCTCATCCGCCGGCAGGGACTGAACCGGCAGCCCGTACACGTCGGCGCTCTGCCGGACTCCCCCAATGAGAGAACTGTCGGCCTCGCCCAGGCTCAGCACCCCCGTCCAGGTCAACAGCTCGGAGCTTCCTTCTGCGGCCAAGCGCTCCCAATGCTCCAGGGCCCGCTTCATCAGCGGCACATAATCGGGATGTTCCGTGTAGATGGTGCGAAAGGCCCGGGTCTCGCCTCCGTGGCTCCCTTTCTCATGGGGTGGGGAGAACCGGTCGAAGCCGATCACCGAGGCTCCCCGGCCGGCCAGTTCCATGGCCGTGAAGCTTCCCATCGCCCCCAGGCCGATAATGGCCACGTCGTAACCTGGCATGCTTGTTGCCTTAGCTGAAGGCCACCCTCCGGCCCAGCCCCTTGGCCAGCGCCTGTTCATAGATGCTGGCGGCCACGGTGGTGTCCTGGACCCCCAGGCCGATCCCGTCAAAGAGGGTGATCTCGTCCCGGCCGCGGCGGCCCTCCACCTGGCCCAGGATGACCTGCCCCAGGCTGCCGGCGTAGCAGTCCTTCCCCAGGATGCCCCGCTCCACCGCCTGGCTGGCCTCACCTCGCTGCAGGCAGTGCTCCACCTTGTCGGCAAAGAGCCGGCAGCGCGGCAGCAGCTCCGGCCGGCACTCGATCTTGGCGTGCAGGTCTGCCCCCATGCAGGAGAGGTGGGTCCCCTCCCGGACCCATTCGCTCCTCACGATGGGCTCGGTGCTGTTGGTGGCGGTACAGATCACGTCGGCCTCCCGGCAGGCCTCCTCGGCATCGGTCACCCGGATGGGCGCCGGCGCCTCCTCTGCCAAATCCGCGGCCAGTCGCTCGGCCTGCTCCCGCCGAATGTCGAAGAGCAGGATGCTCCGGAAGGGACGCATCCGGCTGAGGGCCCGCACGCACTGGCGCCCCAGTTGTCCCGACCCGATGACCGCCAGCACCCCCGCCTCCCGGCGAGCCAGGTGGTTGGCCGCCACGGCCGCGGCCGCCGCCGTCCGGTACATGGTGGCCAGCACCGATTCCACGATCAGCAGCAGTTCGCCGGTATCGGGATCGTAGAGATTCATGGTGCTGAAGATGGTGGGGAGCCCGCGCTCCACGTTGCCCTTGCGCTCCTGTCCCATCTTCATGGAGAACTTGTGGGTGGCCTTGGTGTAGCCTGTCAGGCAGGCGGCAATGCCTCCGGGCAGGTCGACAATGCACTTGGGGGGCAACAGGTCCTCTCCCTTTTCGAACTCGGCCAGGCACTTCTCGATGGCAGGCACGATTTCCTGCAGGTCGATCTGCGCCGCCACTTCCCCGCGAGTCAGAACGATTGTTTCTCTAGCCATGGAATCATCCTTTCAAAGGCAGCCTCGATCCGGTCCATCGAGGTGGCGTAGCTCAACCGCAGGCCGTTGCGGCAGGATTCCCCGAAGGTGTCCCCCGGGATGGCGCAGACCCCGATCTCCTGCAGCATCCTGAGCGTGAACTCGGACCCGTCCTCCCCGGCGGGCAGCGAAGGCATGATGTAGAAAGCTCCCTGCGGCCGGTACCCCTGCAGGTGGCGGCACTCCTCCAGCAGCTCCACGATGCGGTCCCGGCGCTTCCGGTACTGGCCGACCATGTGATCGACGCAGCTCTGGTCCCCCTCCAGGGCCGCCACCGAGGCCCACTGTCCCGGCGTGTTCCCCACCGTGGTGGTATAGGTGTGGTAGCGCCTCAAGGTCTGCAGGTTCCTGCGGCTGGAGATCAGCCACCCCACCCGCATCCCCGGCATGCTGTAGGTCTTGGAAACACTGCTGGCCACGATCAGGTGGTCCAGATCCACGTCGCAGTTCAGGACGCTGGAAGACTCCATCTCGTCCAGGACCAGCCGGTCGTAGACCTCGTCGCTGATGACGGTGATCCCCCGCCTGGCGGCGGCCTGGCAGATGGCTTCCAGGGTGGAGGGGGGATAGACGGTGCCGGTGGGATTGCCCGGGGAGTTGAGGATGACGGCGCAGGTCCGGGGACCCATGGCGTCGATCACTTCCTGGGGGTCCACCTGGTAGCCCTTGGCGGCAGTGGTGACGATGCGCCGCACGCTGCCCCCGGCCAGCCCCACCAGCGGCTGGAAGAGCACGAAGCTGGGCTCGATGACGATCACCTCCCGCCCCGGCGCCGCCAAGCCGGTCACCGCCAGGAAGATGGCCTCCCCGGCTCCGGTGGTCTCCAGCAGGTTCTCCTCCACCAGTCTCCGGCCGCTGACGTGCCCGTAAATCCGGGCCAGGGCGGAAAGCAGCTCGGGCAGGCCGGCATCCAGGGTGTAGTGGGTCTTGTCCTGGCGCAGGGCCTCCACGTGGGCCTCGACGATGTGCGGGGGCGTGGGAAAATCCGGCTGCCCGATGGAGAGGTGGATGACGTCCTCCATGGTGGCCGCCAGGTTGAACATCCGGCGAATCCCCGAAACCGGCAGCGCCGAGAGCGCGGGATTCCACTGAAGGGATGGAGTCATGGATGGAATGAAGAGTTCTGGTTACGGGTGGGCTGACGGCCCGCCGCGCATCAGCCTTCGCCATTCGGCTCGGCGACTCCCCCTCAAGGGGGGAGTGATACTTGAGCCTCTCGGGGGAACTTGGAGTAGCGGCCCGCCTCAGAATGCCCCAAGCCGTTCCCCAAGTCGAGCCTTTTTGGAATGGGGACGGACCCTGAACTCGGCCAGGGGCATGGTTGGTGGGGTCGGGAGGGGTGTGCCTGGTCGTTATTGGACGGGCGTGGGGCCCGGGGTTTCCATTAGAGCGGCGAAGCCGCGGCAGCACTTAGCCGTGGGCGTCAGCCCATGGGAAGATGCAGCCTGAACGCCGAGCCGCGTAGGCGGCGGCAGCAATCATTCCAAGCTCTTATCGCTCACCGGTATGCGCTCCAAGACGAAGTCCTCGATGCGAATCGTCTTGGAGAACACACCCAGGTGGGTGGTCTCGACGCGTGCCAGCTTGGCTCCCTCCAACCAGATCTCCGGTAGAACCGGACTGCCCTCCGATAACGGGAACTCCATTGAGGGCCGAGTGACCCGAAGCATGGAGGTGATACCCGACCAGGGATGGGGACTCGCCAGGGTGAAGGGAAAGAAAAAGTTTCGGATTCCCAAGAGCGCCTCCCCGCGCGATGGATGGACCAGCAGGTAATGTACACGCTTTCCGGCGTCCAGGGTGAGCCGGTGGTCGGACTCACTGAACTGGATGTTGAAACCCTGTATCGATGGCCGGTAAAAAAGACCGGTCACCGCCAGGATGCGGTCATGATCGGAGCCTCGATCGTAGCCGACGCCCGGCGCAGGCCGCATGGTATCTATCCGGTTCCGGTACACCTCGAATTCCACCCGGGCCTCGTAGATTGTCCGGGCGCCGGCCTGGGCGTCGTAGTGTTCCCGGCGGATCGCAAACAATGCCCATGGACGTTGCCAGGCTGAAGCATCCCGATTGAGAAATCTCACCCCGCCCAGCGATCGTGCCAGCGATTCCGCCTGTTCCCCGTCCAAGTACTCGCCGAAGTAGGACCGATATCGTGGGGACCAGTCGGAATACAAGTGTCCCCACCGGCGTTGATCGCGAGCCAGGACCTGGCCGGATGATAAGAACTGCTTGGCGGAAATGCCCGCGGGGATGGCAACCACCCCGGCGGGCGAGGAGTCCACGGCAAGGTCTCCCCTGAGGGTCAGCCACACTTCGCCTTTGGGGTTTGTCCATCGATGAAACTCGAGGCTATCGACCTCGACGCGCGCCGTGACCTGTTCCGGGTCCAGGATGTCCCGGGCCACGGGGAACTCCGTCGACCAAAAGTCCCACGGCCACAGAGTCATGAATAGAATCAGTCCGGGAAAAATCGAAGAGGCTGCGATCATGTTTCGCTTCGTCCGCCGGGTCAGGTACTGATGGCAGAATACCGCTACGGCTACCGCCAGAAGCAACAGGGAAAATCCAATGACAGCCGAATCTTCCAGGGATCTGTCCCAACCGTTTCGGAGGAGGGAAAGCCGGAGAGCGTACTGCACGATCGCCAATCCGACAGCCGCGATAACTCCCAGGAACAGCATGCGGCTCAGATTCGGGGTCAAGCACGCCAGCATCATGAGCACGGAGAGAACCAGCACCTGGAGGACGACGATCTGCGGAGCCGAGCGAACGGCGTCGTAGAGGGTCACTCCGTTGAAAAGCAGCATCAGGAACTGCAACGCCACGGTCGGCAGGATCACCGCCAGCAGCAGGAAGAGGGACTTGCCGGCCAGCAGGCGGGCCCCGGAAATCGGACGACTCAGCCAGAAGGCGGTGGTGCCGACAGTGGAGTCGCGCTGCACCAGTTGCGAGACGATCAACACCAGCAAACCCAAATCGAGAGCCGCCAACAGCCAGGCCAAACCGGCAACGAAGACCCCCAACATCATTTCGAACGCCGGTGGAGAGCTCGGAAGCCGCGGGGAAACCGATATGAGCAGAGGCTGCAGGACGGAAACGGTCCACCACCCGGCGAGGGGGAGAAGCAGGCGCAGGTCCCGAAAATCCTTGCCGATGATGTGAAGGGTCGGTTTCATTGCCATTCCCGACTTCCGTTCAGGCCGCTGGCGGCCCCTTGCCGCCGTGAGAATCTTTTGCCAGGTTGAATTCGCCCCCCGGCTCCCCGGGACCGGTCATGACGCGCCGGGGCCCCGCATCAGCCGTCGGCGCCGGCGGGTTTCGGGGAAGATTGGGCGATTCGCTCCATCACCAAGTCCTCCAACCGGACCGACTTGGAGAACCAGCCCAGGTCCCGAGTGTCGACCCGGATCAGCTCGGCCCCGTCATACCAATCGGGACCGATCGAAGGGCCGCTGCGAGGCGGACTGAAACGGAGCCTCAACCGCCTGACCTGCAGCATGGGAAAGAAAGAGGACATCAAGGGCGGAACCGTCAGGGAGTCCCCCCGGTCCCATCCCGCCAGCGCCTGCCGCCTGGACCGGTTGATCAGGAGATAGGTGATTTGCCTGCGACCGTCCTGCATGAGCCGGTGGCTGAACTCATCGAGGTGTACGATCAAGTGGCCGAGAAAGCGACCGGATGTGTCAACCGAGACGATCTCCACCCGGTTCGAACCCCTGCGGTAGCGGGCTCCCTTCTCCAATCGCAGTAGGCTGATTGCGTTCCTCAGGACCAGGAAGTCCACCTGGGCCGAATAGACCATCCCGATCCCCCGATGACGGTCATGGAGATCCTTGCCGAGGGCAAACAGCTCGGAACGGTGCGGTCCGGCGGGACCATCGTTACTCAGGAGTGTCGTCCCCCTCAAGGCCTGTCGGAGAACGGCGGCGCTGTCACCGTTCAAATGCAATGGACCAGACCGGCCGGAAGAATTGAACGCATAGTTGCTCCGACTGACGTGGTCGGCCAGGGGGTTTCCGGAGGGAAGGACCAGCCTGGCGGAAATCTGCGCCGGCACGACAGCTACATCGGGCGGCAGCGGGGACGGCACAATGCTCCCCTTGAGCAACATCTTCTTGTCTCGATCGAGACCAAGGAGAACCATTGGGTCCCGAGAAGTACCGAACAGCAGGCTCTCCTCTTCGATGCGGACCTCGACTTGCGCAGGGTCCGGAATTTCCTTGTCGAGCCCCGGCGAGGTCGTCCCCAAAACTCCGTCCCAGCGGCCCATGGACAGAAGCACCAGGCAGACTCCCGCCAACAGCATGACCCTGCTCCCTGTCGTCTTTCGAGTCAGATACTGATGCCCCGCTACGGCCACGGCAGTCACAAGCAGGACCAGCGCAATTCCAACGTAAACCGGGTCGAAGATGGGAGGCGGAACAGGCAGCGCCACCCTGATGTCATCCCTTGCAAAGGTCCCGGTCCCAAACCGGAAAAGCGACCAGGCGCTCCAAACGAATAGCCACAGCAGCGGCAGACCCAGCATTGCCACCCCACCCGCAAAGATCATTCTGGCCAGGCTGGTGGTTACTGCCGCCAGCATCATCAGGGTTGCCACCGCCAGCAGCGTCAGAAAGACGACCTGGGGAACCGAGCGCAGGGTGTCGTGGGGAGTGACTCCAGTGAGAAAAAGGAGCCCGACCTCCACCAGGAGCCAGGGCAGTATGATGGCCGCCACCAGAAAGAGGACCTTGCCCAACAGCAGCCGGGCCCTCGAAATCGGCCGGCTCAGCCAGAAGGCGGTGCTGCCGATGGTGGAATCTTTCTGCACCAGTTGGGCAACGATCACCGACAGCAGGCAGATCTTGAGGACCGCCACCAGCCAGGCAAAGGAAGAGAGAGAGAAGGCATGAGCTCTCTCAACTGTAGATACGGGAGAAAGCTGTGGAGCATACCCGACCAGGACCGCCTGCAGGATCACCAGTCCCAGCCACAGACCCAGATAGTGGCGAAGATAGCGAAGATCGCTGCCCACCAGGTGCAGTGTCAGATTCATTTCACGCTCTCCCAAGCTCTGCTATTCGTAGAGCCGATACGTCCGGGCCAGCGCCAGGAAGATGGCCTTCAGGGACATGGGACGCACCGCAAGGTCCTTGAGACCCGGCAGGGCGCTCCGAATGGACTGGTCGCCAGCGTCCTCCCGGTAGCGGCTTTCCACAAACCGAACCACCTGCCCCGCCCTCTCCGCCACCAGCCAGGAGTCGGGGAGGGTCTCAGGCAGCTCCCGCCCAGGCTCCAGGGTGGCCTCGCACTGTCGGAAACGGGCCTGCAGCGAGGCGGTGGGCTCGGCCAGCCGCTTCTCGCCCTTGTCGATCACGCCCACCCAGTCGGCCAGGCGCTCCACCTCGTCGATGTCGTGGGAGGCCACCAGAATGGTCCACTGGCTGCGGCCGCTCAACTCCAGCAGGCCGCGAATGAACTCGTCCCGGACCAGCGCGTCCAGGCCGGTGAAGGGCTCGTCCAGGATGACCAGCTCGGGCCGGTAGGAGAGCGAGGAAAGCAGCGAGGCCTTGACCTTCATGCCCCGGGAAAAGGTCTTGATCTTCCGGTTCAGCGGCAGCTCGAACTGGCGGATCAACTGCCGGCACAGATCCGGGTCCCAGGTGGAATACATGGGGCGGCAGAAGTCGATCAACTGCTGGACGGTCATCCATTCCAGCATCTGCTGGTTCTCGGAGACATAGCCGATCCGAGCCAGCTCCGCCGGACCCAGCCGGAGAGAATCGGTTCCGAGCATCCGGGCGCTGCCGCTGGTGGGGCGGATCATGTTCATCAGCATCTTGATCACGGTGGTCTTGCCGGCGCCGTTGGGCCCCAGAAAGGCGAAGACGCTGCCCTCCGGGACCTGCAATGAAAGGTTGTGCACGGCCATCGTCTTGCCGAATCGTCGTGTCAGCTCGTGGGTCTCGATGATGGCGTTCATTTCGAGCCTTCCTTGCCGGGGTTCTCCCGGGCGTTGACCGAAACTTCCGAAAGGCCATTCCAGTGGTCCTGAACGGCTTGCTGGACCTGCCCCAGCGTCAGCGACAGCCTCCTGGCCTCCACCACCAGGGCTTCCGCTTCATGGTCCAGCAGGGCCGAGCGCTCCCGCGGAGAGGCCTCGGGCAGGCGGGCCACCATGGTGCCGACTCCCGGCTTGACCTCCAGCAGCCCCTGGTCCACCAGGCGCGTCACCACCTTCTGCGCTGTATTGGGATTGATCCGCAGCTCCTGGCTCAGCTTGCGGACCGAAGGAAAGCGGTCCCCCGGCAGCAGTTGGCCCGAGACGATGGCCTTCTGGACGGCGTAGACCAGTTGCTGGTAGAGCGACAGGCCCGTTCGGAACTCTACGGTGAATGGCAACATATGTGTACTATGAATACTAGTACACATGATGTCAATGAGAATTTTGATACTGCTCGTCCGTGAAGGGGTGTGATCCGCGGGAGGTGGCGTTGGCCCCTCTCCGGATCGACTGCGGGCTTGGCCCTCTCGGGA
Organism: Acidobacteriota bacterium; assembly: GCA_022821775.1. Lineage (GTDB taxonomy): Bacteria > Acidobacteriota > Terriglobia > Versatilivoradales > Versatilivoraceae > Versatilivorator. Next base: position 53 of record JAJECY010000003.1, on the reverse strand, counting down.
CGCCCACCCGGGAGCGGGGGCGTCCCGCCCGCACCATGTCCGGCACAGCCTTG
>JAJECY010000055.1 GCA_022821775.1 Acidobacteriota bacterium | reverse complement strand
CCTACGGGTTCACAGGATGACAAACAGATCGGTGGTGTCCATCAGGCGGGTCAGGATTCTGGGCCCGGCTTCGGTGACGACGAAGAGGTCCTCGAGATGGTAGAGGAAGCCCTGCGCGTCCAGGACGGCCGGCTCTATATTGAGCACCATGCCGGGTTGGATCGGCGCCGTTTCCCGGCCGTGCAGGACCGGGAACTCATGCATGCCGATACCCAGCCCATGTCCGACCGCCTGGCTGGTCATGGACAGGCCCCGCTGCTCCAGTTCCCGGCCGCAGGTGAAATAGAGGTCGCAGGCCCTGACGCCGGGACGGGCCGCCTCGATGGTCTGCCGCTGTGCAGACCTGAGCTTCCCGTAGACCGATGCCTGGTTGGATGTGACGGTGGCGATGGCCGCGGTGCGGGCCACGTCCGATTGATAACCCTGAAAGGTCCCGCCCACGTCCACCCGCAGGATCTCCCCCGGAGTCAAGGGCTTGGAACTGGGAAAGGGGTGGTTGACGGGAGTGTTGGCGCCCACGGCCAGCGTGATCCATTGCGAGGTGGCGCCGGCGTGCAGGACTCGGCCGGACAGGTCATCGGCCACGGTTTTCTCGGACTGGCCCGGCCGGGCGGCCTGGAAGGTGGCCTGGATGGCTGCCTCGGTCACACAAGCCGCGCGGGTCAGAATCTCCAGCTCGGCGGGAGTCTTGACGGCCCTCACCCTGTCGAAAAGCCGATCGGCGCCGCGCAGCCTGGCCTGGGGCAGCTCTTCGCCAAGCCGGTCGACGTCGTCGGCGGTCAGGAAATGCCGTTCGATGCCGATGTCGGCCTTGGCCAGTCCCATCTCCTTCAGGTTGTCGGCCAGGGCCGACATGGGGTGCTCCCGGAATTCCAGGTAGGTGCGGATGTCGGTCATCCAGGAATCCTGCCGCATCTGCCGCTCCTCGCAATAGCAGACCAGGGCCGCGGGGGAGCTTTCTCTGGGCGCTATGGCCATACAGAGGCGGCTCGGTATGATCTGCTGTGAGAGAAGCAGGCAGTTCGACAGGTAGAAGAAATTCTCGGGAGATGCGGCCACCACGGCCTCCAGGCCTTCCGCATCCATTGCCTTCTGCAGGCCGGACCAGTTGATTCGTGAGACGGGTTGAGGTCGTTTGGCCTTGAGGTCAGCCTCGCCCATGGGGCCCCCTGGGAATCGCCGGTTGGAATTCAGGCCGATCCGCCCGGTTCGTGGTTGCGGCGCAGCCGGCGGGTCTCGGTTTCATTCACCTTCCAGGCGGTGGTGTCGACCGCAACTCCGTAGACGCTTCGGGCTCTTTCCGCGCTGACCTTGTCTTCCCGAACGTCCCGCAGCACGGACTGAGGCGAACGACGGTGAGGCGGACCGTATCCGCCGCCGCCGCAAGTGCGGTAGCTGACGACCTGGCCCGGCTTGAGCTGCAGCGTCTGCTTTGATCCCAATTCAACCTCTGTTCCGGCGGTGTTGAGCAGGTAGCTGGCTCTGCGGCCCGGCAGTCCGCCGAAGAGGCCGTGCGGGCCCCAGCGCTCCCTATCCGCCAGAATGGTGAACGAGACCTCGTGGTCGGTGAACAGGTAGTCCCGGCGCAGGCCCAGCCCTCCCCGGCAGGTTCCGGCCCCCTCGGAATCGTTGACCAGTTCGTAGCGCAGAATGCGTACCGGGTAGTTGGACTCGGTCTCTTCTATGGGCGCGTTTTCGGTGTTCTGACCATGAGTCTGAACGGCATCCGGGCCATCCCTGGTTGCTCGGGCTCCGTAGCCGCCGCCCAGGGTTTCCAGGAAACAGTAGTACTCGCCGCTGGCGGGGTGGATGGCGCCGAACCCGGCATGGCACTGCATGGCCTTGGTGCCCGCCGGCATGGTCCCGGGAAGGGCGGGAGCCAGGGCCTTGAACATCACGTCCGCCAGGCGGGTCTGCACTTCCCATCCCCCGACTACCGGGGCCGGCGGCCTGCAATGGACCACGCTGCCGGCCGGCGCCACAATGCGCATCAGGCGGTAGAAGCCGTCATTGACCGGCAGGTCCGGATCGATCAGCGACTTCAGCACGTAGGCGCAGGCCGAATAGGTTTGGGCGTAGGTGGAATTGACCGGCGCCCGCCTCTGGGGATCGGAGCCGGTCAAGTCGAATCGAACTCCCCGGTCGCCCTCAAACCGGATTCTGGCGGCCAGGCGCACCGGGCGGTCGGTGAAGCCGTCGCTGTCCACCACGCCCTCGGCGCTGAATTCCCCCTGGGGAAGCTTGGCCACTTCCGCTCGCGTCCTCCGCTCGGTGTACTCGAGAAGCTCCTCGATATAGTTGTCGAGGGTCTCCAATCCCAGCCGATCGATCAGTGCGTCCAACCGGCGGGTCCCGGTGCGGTTGGCGGCCACCTGGGCCCGAAAGTCGCCGCCGGTCTCGTGCTTGGAGCGGATCTGAGCCAGCACCAATCGAAAGACATCCTCCACCAACTCCCCGTTTTCCACCACTTTGACCGGAGGGATGATGACGCCCTCCTGAAACACTTCCCGGAAGGCCCCGACGCTGGCCGGGGCCCCGCCCCCGACATCCACGTGGTGGGCCAGGTTGGCGACATAGCCAAAGAGACGGTCCCGATGAAAAAGAGGTGAAATGAAGGTAATGTCGTTGAGATGGACTCCCCCCTGGTAGGGATGGTTGGCGATGAGCGTGTCTCCCGGTCCGAGCCGGTCGGGGCCGTAGGCGCGCACCACGCTCGGCACGCTGAGAACCAGTGATCCCAGGTGGTTCGGTTGATTGAATGCCTGGGCCACCGGCCGCAGGCGGCGATCGAACAAGGCGCAGGAGAAGTCGTTTCGGGTCTTGATGTTGGTGGAATAGGCGCTGCGGCGCAGCGAGACCGACATCTCCTCGGTCGCTTCCAACAGGGCGTTTCGGATGACTTCGAATCGAATCGGATCCAGTCGGAAGGAGGAGGCCATGATTCAGGATTGAGGTCGTGGCATGGAGGACACGGGGATTGGGTCCGAGCCCCCTCAGCGAACGGCGATCGGATTGCCGGGCGAGCCGGTGGCGCCCCGCAGGCGCAAGGGAGCGAAAATGAAGGCGAACTCGTAGGCCTGGTCGCCGGCCAGTGCCGCCAAATCGAGATTCTCCAGGTTGTAGATGCCGTGCCTGACCAGCAGCCACTGGTGGATTTCAAAGGGCCGGTCGGGGTCTTCAGTGGGGACCACTTCAATGCCCCAGGTGTCGGCCCCCACCAGGACGATGTCATGCTGGATGAGCCACTTGGCGGCCTCCCGGCCGATTCCGGGCTCACCCGAGCCGTAGGTGGCGTTGTCCTTCATCCACAGTTGTCCGTGCCCGGTGTGGATGAAGACCGCGTCGCCCTGCTGGATTTCCATTTGCTGGACCCGAAGCGCCCCCTCCAGGTCCTCCGCCGTGATGGTGTAACCCGGTTCCAGGCGCTGCACCGACTTGTAGCCGGCAACGTCAAGCAGAACCCCGCGGGTAAAGAACACGCCGATGTTCTCGGCGCCCAGTTTTCTGAGGCCGTAGGCGTTTCCGAACTCCGATCGGCGGAAGCCGTTGTAGAAATAGTCCTCTCCCTTCCAGCGCACGCCGACATGTCCCAGCCCGTCGAGTTGGGTTCCCACCTGGCCGATCTCCCCGGAGAACATTTCATCGTGAGAGACGATCCGGTTCTGTCCGCTGGGCCCGTCGGTGGGTGAGCCCGGAATGGTAAGGCTGAAGTGCCGCTTGCCCGGGAGGGGCATGCCGTGCTCGTAGATTCTACCGAGCTGGTAGACCTGGCCCTTCCGGATGAGACGAGCCGCCCTCAGCGCCCGCTCCGGAGTCATCAGGTTGGCGGCGCCGCGCTGGTCCTCGGCTCCCCAGCGGGAGGGCCACCACTTGTCCCCGATCGGGGTTTGGGCCTGGGTGAAGATGCAGGCGCCCGCAAGCAACGCCCCGAACGAGAGGATTGCACCAAGCTTCCGATTCAGCCTCATAGCTTGCTCCTTTTCTGAGTGATGACAGGCTGCATAATATCACCATTGCCGGCCTGTACTTTCCACCTCCACGGAAAACCGGGACCGCTTGGCTGATTCCAACAAGTCCGGCCCATTCCCTGGTGGGTAGATCATTCGAGGGTGAAACAACAAGTCTCCATGGCCTGTCGGGAACAAGGACCCTGTTCCGTTAGCATGGTTGTCTACCTATTGAACATCGATGCACAGGATGCACAGGATTAACAGGACGAGAGCTTTCTGCACGAGAAGCCGGCTCAGGCGATGATCCGGTGCGGTTTTGCGAATTCCCGGCATTGGAAGCTGGCCGTTTCCTGAAATAATCCTGTGCATCGATGAGCCTATTGCAAAATTCGGATCTCCCGTAGGGCATCCTCCACACCATAAACCGGGAACATGGTTTCCATCCTGCCCAGGAATCGGGCAAGAAGCCTAATGCAGGCCTTGAGTTTCTTGAAGGAGTTTGGGGAAATTGGGGAGCGGACGCCACCTCCCGGGGATCACAACTCTTCCCTGTAATAGATCCCGCGGGTGAGGAATTTTGCAAAAGGCACCGATGTTAATAATTCCTGTAAATCACGATGCGTTGGGAAGCGCCCCCGACTGGCTTTGCCGCAGTCCTTGTTGCTCCTTTGTGGATAACTCTTTTTTCTGTTGTTTCAGGTAAGGACATCCCGGCCATGTCTCGAGGTGGATGGGTTGGGCCGATGGGACGCCGGCGGTCGCCGTTTGAAATGCCGCGGTTCCAAACCGCCGGTGAACGCGATAGAGTTGGAGGGTGGCCGGACTGCCGAAGCCGCGGCAGAGCCGGCCCTTCAAAACAACGGGCGCCGGTTGGGCGGTCAGGCAATGGCTGGCCATCATAATCGGGCACTGCCCTGTAAATTTCCTCAGGAGCGCACCCATGATCAAAGGTCTCCATCACACCAACATCGTGGTTTCCGACATGGCCAGGACCAAGCGGTTCTATACGGAAACTCTCGGACTCGAAATCTCCCTGGAGGTATCGATCGACGACAGCGAATTCAGCCGCGGGGCGGGCTTTGCCGACACCAGAGTGTCGGCCACCTTCTTTTCCGTGCCGGGGGCCAATACTTTGATCGAGACCTTTCAGTACCTCAATCCTCCCAGCCGTCCCATGCCATCCGATTCCAAGGCCAACGACATGGGTTTCGGCCATATCTGCTTTGAAGTCGACGACATCCAGCAGGCCTATCAATCCCTTCGGGACAAGGGGGTGGAATTCGCCTCCACCCCGGTAACCATGGCCAACGGAGTTCGCTGGTGCTACTTCTACGGTCCGGATGGGGAGCGGCTGGAGCTGTTGCAGTTGGCCCCGGAATCGGGTTGAGACAGCTTCTCAGTAGTCGAACAGATAGTTGAACTTGACGAAGAGGGCCCGGGTCAGCGTCCTTCGGGGAAGACGATGGGAGTCGGGCAGGGGCGTGGTGGAATTGCTGGTGTTGTAGACCACGTACAGACCGGTGCTGGCCGACGAGAGGAGTCCCAGGCGGATATTGTGCCCTAGCGTCTGCGACACGCTGTTGTATTGACTGAAGGTCTGCAGGAAGCTCTTGGGGGTGAAGGACCAGTTGAAGCGCAGCCCCACCAGGTCGACGTTGAAGTCTCCCACCGGAAGCCTGACCATGTTGCGAAGGTAGGAAGCCGTCCAGGAAAGTCTGTGGCTGTGCCGGTAGCCGCCGTTCAGGTTGAGGCTGCGGATCTTGCCGTCGTAGAAGCCGCCGGCCGCGGCGGTGCCGCTGAGGAAGAGCGGCACGCTGGGGTCGGTACGGTAGTTGGCGATGATCTCGTCATAGCCATACCGTCCCTCCGGAATGATGACCCCGGGCACCACCTCCAGGGGTTCGTCCAGACGCTCGAAGTTCCTGTTCCAGGCGACACCCAGGCGGGCGCCGTTATGCCACTTGGAATCCAGGTGGTAGTGCTGGAAGTCGGATTCGAGGTCGCTGTTTTCCAGCGAGTACCAAGCCCTTCTGGAGGCGTGAGGTTCCCAACTGCGGATCGGGCCGCTGTTCGGATAGTTGTGGAATCGGTAGAAGTAGTTGGTCTTGCGGTATCCCGCTCTGGGAACAAAGCCGACCTCGGGATTGAAATGGCCACCCACTTCGAGGTAGCCAAGCCTGAACTCGTGGATGGAATCGTCGTACGCCAGGAGGGAGGAATAGGCGTGGTTTCCGCCCTCGAGCCCCGGGGTTTGTGTGAAGGCAGCGTAGTTGTACCAGTTGGCGAATCTTCCCAGGCCGAGATTGGCGTCGGTGCCGAAGGTTCGATTGTAGGGGCGGTCGCCGTCGAAGGCGGAAGTCGAACTCCGGTTGACTCCGATGACCCCGATGGAGGAGCGGTTGGGGAGCTCCCGGCTGAAGCGCGCCACCGAGTAGTTGTTGGCGGGCACCACGCTGTCCACTTTGCGGGTCTGCATGTTGAGCAGGCCCATCTGGTAGGGGCCGGCCTTTCCGCTCAATCGCACCCCTCCGTCGATGGGAACCTGGCGCTGGTCCTCGTCGATGCCGATTCGCCTGGAAAAGAAAATCTCCACCTCCTGCGGCGTGCCGAATTCGAAGAAGCCCGAGTTTTCCAGAAAGAAGGGGCGTTTTTCCGGGAAGAAGAGGTCGAAGCGGGTGAGATTGACCTGCTCTTCATCGACTTCAACCTGGGCGAAGTCGGTATTGACGGTGCCGTCCAGGGTGAGGCTGGGAGTCAGGCTGTACTTGAGGTCCAGTCCGACATCTCGCTCGAATTTCGACGGGTCCCGCGGGCGGCTGTAGTCCTGGCTGAATCCTCCCAACACGTAAGGCAACAGCTTGAGACTGCGGTGGTTCCGGATTTCCAGCCCGTTCAGCGTCCCGGCCAGGTCGACATGGATGAAGCGGAAGGCCCGTGAGACCGGAGACCAGTGGGACAGTTCGTTGCGGCGGCGCAGGTTGCGCTCGATGTTCAGGCCCCAGGACTGGTCCCGTCCCGGCCGGTAGCGCAGGGTCCGGAAGGGAATGGCCATCTCACTCTCCCAACCCCGCTGGGTAATCTGCGACTTTACCTCCCAGACGCCGTCCCAGTTCAAGCTCAGCGCGCTGGAGCCTCCCCTTTGGGCTCCTCCACCGCCGCCGGCGCGCGAGGGGCCGCCCCCGCCTCCGCGCGTCTGACCTGCCTTGGAGACCTGGGCATCGTGCTCGATGCCGGTGGGGTTGGTGCCGAATACGAAAGCGTTCTGCCCGTCGTGAAAGGTGTCCAGCAAGACAATGAGGTAGTCCGAGTCGTTTTTCAGTCCGTCCCGCCGGTTCTGGTTGATCACGATCTCTTCGGGCCGGGAGTCGAAACAGATGATGCCCAGGTAGAGATTCTCGTCATCGAAGGCGATTCGCACCTCGGTGTTCTCGCTGGAAGGTTCTCCTTCCTCCGGATTCCTTTGGGTGAACCCGGTGGCCGGTTCGATCGCCTGCCACAGGGGCTCGTCGACCCGGCCGTCCAGTCGAGGGGGCTCCGCAACCTGCCGGGCCTGGAGCGTCATCTGCGAACCGTTTCCGTCGGGGTTGGATTGCGCCCCGACCTCGGGCGAGACAGTGACCGGCAGGGCCGCCGCCAGCAGGGTGATCAGGGAATGCGGAAAACGCGGCATCGAAAGAAGGAGAGGCTGTGAAGAATAACCGGGTCGGCTGCTACTTCTTGGGGTTGGCGCCGATCGGATGCGTTTGGGGAAGCTCCCGGGCAAGGTGTTGGACCGGAACCCCGGCGCAGTCGTGGGGGTGGCCGAAGCCTCCCTGGCTCACCACCAGGCCGGTGGCGGGATCGGCCTTCATGTCAAAGATGATGTTGTCGTCCCCGGTGGGGCTGATGCCGACCGGCACGTGGTCGAGAGCCAGGGCGTCCCGCACCTTCCAGGCGACCACGTGATCGGTGCAGGAGGTATCGCCGCTCACACCCAGGCCGCCCAGCAGATCGCCCTGGTTGTCATAGAGGCTCAGACCCCCTCCGGTGACGTCGATGCCTCCCACCCGGCGTCCGACCATCGGGTCCTTGGGCTCACCGTGGTTTTTGGGGTTGCCGCGAAAGGCGACCCGGGGATCGACCGGAAGGCTGAACTGCAGCCCGAAGAAACTGCCTCCCGGCTGCACCGCGGCATAGAGATTGGCCGTCGACAGCGCCAGGCCCGGCAGGGCTCCTCCGGCTCCCTTGGGAAGGCTGAAGGCATTGGCGGTAGTGGCTTTCCGAGCCGAGATCACCCGGCTCCCCGGCCACTGGCTGCCCCGGTCTTCGCCCGAGAATGTGACAACACAAACCACGCCGTCCCGGTTGACGACGGTGGCCCACATGTCGTTTCCCAGTCCACCGTTCCCCAGGGGATCCTTGACAACCTCCTTGAGGATCTCGGTCAACTGCTCGTGGTCCGGCAGGTCCTTGCACACCCGGTTGGCGTCGAATTCTTCTTGGGCCACGAGGGGATGGACCGCCCAGAACAGAACGACCAATGTTGCGGCGGCAAGAGACCTCGAATAATGCCGTCGGGTTGAAGCCATGGACACCCCCGCCCTCGTTGGGCGACGGTGAGCACTCTACCACGTGACCGGGCATGGCGACCAGTCTGCCGGGGATTGAGACGGGTCGGCTTCGAGCCAACCGATGCAAGTACGCGATGATATGGTCGGGAAACGCGGTCCCGGGCAGTTCAGGCAATTGGATAGCGGGAGCCGACGGGAGCTTATCCCCCAGCAAAACGGGGATTGGAAAGGCTGTCCTTTTGCTCAAACGTTGGCGTCGCGGTTGTCCCGAGTTCTGCGTTGCCGTAAGATGGCCAACGTCGCAATCGAGGTCACTGTCATGCCCGTTACACCCAACAGCTCTACGGAGGTCTACCTGGGCCAGGTGACAATTGATGACTTTCGACGGAATCCTCGCGGGGAGTTGGGTACGCGGACCGCTACGCTTCACAAGGAGGGGATTCGGAGGTTCCGCGAGAATTGGGTCTATCGCGTTGATTGACTGCTGTTCGGGGAGTATCGAACCAACTTGGGAATGGCACCGGCAGCCATCCTGAAATACATCTCATCTTTCTCCACTCCAATGCTGGTGTTTCCGACAGCTTCGGCCGCCGCCAAGGTTGATCCTGAGCCTGCGAACGGGTCCAGAATAATACCTTCTCTCAAGGGCAGAACGGCGACTACCAGTTTCCGAAGAAACGACTGAGGCTTAAGACTCGGATGCGGAGCCAGCTTGCGTTCGCTCTTTCTGGTTGGCGACGAAGCGATCACGTCTCCGAACGGTTTGTCGTGACTTGGTCGGCGAAACCCCCCTGTCTTCCATTTTCTCAGATTGTCCTGAACTCTTCCTTCCAGGGGTTTCCGGTATATGACCCAGGGTTCCCACATGGAACGCGGCATCACACTGACATCGGAAAACTCGTCGTGAGCAGCCTTGGGACGATCCCCTCCTCTCATGGTCATGGTTAACCTCACGATTTCTCCACGCCGCTCCAGCCCTGCTTCCGCAAGCGCCACCGATACCAGGTAGGACACCAGCGGATTAGACGCAACGACCACGTGGGCACCCGGAACCAATTTCGGAAGAAGGAGGCGGGCCCATACAAAGAAAAAAGTCCCGATGTAGGTAAGCTGATCCTTGGTTAGCGTTGTAAATCTTGGAACGGGGGATCGAAGATGGCCATCGAATGATGGTGGAATGCGCCACACTCCACCCTTGCCTCGCCGGAGTTTGTCTTGTTGTTCCCGTGTGTACTCGTGCAGACCGTAGGGAGGGTCCGTCACTACGGCGTGAATGCTGTTGTCTTCTTGCTGGCCGAGCCAGTCGAAGCAGTCCGCATGAACAAGTCTGGACCGCCCAAACGATACCGGCGCCCCGGTCTCTTCCGGCAGCGGCAGTCCGCGCTGAATGCCGAGTGCCATGGATGACTGCAACTTGTATACACCCCGTTCCTCTCGGACGAACAGCCGGGGAGTGTTCAGCCTGAGATAGGAACGCACGGAAGACTCCTTGGTTGGCCCAACGACCTCGGAAACCCGTTCTCCGATCTCCTTTACTGAGAGAGCTTTGGACGTGAACGACATGACCTGCAGAATTCCGTCTCTCACACGTCCGGGAGCATATCTGGGTTGTGTTTCCGCCATATCGACTTGAATTATGGACGTCTGGACGTCTTTAGTCAAGGGTCAAGAACCGTGTTTGGCCAGACCCCCGCCCTACTGTGCGGATCATTGGAGGAAAAACGTCCAATCGTCAATAAAGACGAACCACGAATGAACACGAATAGACACAAATGTGGATGACTCCTTCAATGGGTTTCCGGCAAGCCGAAAATTGACATTGGCGAGGCCCGAGCGGTATGGTTTTGCTGGGATCAGACTATACTGGATTCAGGTGGGCCCGGAGCCGTGCGGCTGCGATTGGTATGAACGTGTTTTGGCCATGGAACAGGATCGCCGGATCGGTGGCGGCAGTGCTGCTGGCGGCTACGTTTCCGGCAGGTCCGCTGCAGGCCCAGGAATCGGCGCCACCCACCGAACCAACCCTTCTCTCCGTCCATCCCCTGGGCGCCCGGGCGGGCTCAACGCTCGAAGTTGAAGTCCAGGGATACCTGCTGGAAGGCGCGCGATCGGCCTGGTTCGAGCAGGGTCGCCTGCAGGGCCGGATCCGGGGCGTCCGAGCGGTCCCCGCGGAGGGGAACGGCGATCCCGAAGCTGCCGGTGAAGACAAGTCCGTGCTCCTGAGTGTTCGGGTCAAACTGGAAATTCCCCCCGACGCTCTTGTCGGAGTCCATCGGTTCCGTCTGGTTTCCGAACGCGGAGTATCCAATGCTCTGGTGTTCCGGGTGAACTCCGATGCCGTCCTGGAAGAGACCGGCCGACCTCACCAGACGCCCTCGACGGCCCAGCCGGTCGCCGTTCCGGCGGTGGTTAACGGCCGGGTGGCCAGCGACGGTGAGGAAGATTTCTATGCTTTCGAGATCACGGAGTCTCGGGAGCTGCGTTTCGAGGTGTTTTCCAAAACGCCGGGCAAACCTCCCGATGTCGTGGGCCTGGATCCGGAAGTGACCCTCTACGAGCCGACCGGAAGTTGGTTCGACAAGGAGCGGACCACCCGGTTGGCCTACAACGACGACCCCAGCTCCTATCACGTTAGTCGGCTTCCCCAATTGACCTACCGGTTCCTGAAGAAGGGGCGCTACCTGGTCGGTGTGGGGGCGTTTCTGGGGGGCGGCAGCCCGCACTTTTCCTATCAACTGAGGATCAGCGACTCCAGCGCCCCCACTCTCGCCCAACTGGATCGAAGCGGTCGCAACCGGGTTCCCGCCGCCTGGAACGAGCGCGCTTTCCGGCGCCCCATCGGCTCCGGTTGGCTCGGTCTCCTCCAGTCGAGGTCCGCGGGCCCGAACGGGACCGGCGCCGATGTCCCGTTGACCAACGGCGCCGCTTCCGGCCACGCGGAACCCGCGCAGCCCGGCGCCAATGGTCGAGGCAGCCAGACTTCGATCGTTCTCGTGAAAGAGCAGGAGAACGGGGAAAGAGAAGAGGACACCCTCTCCATTTCCGTTCCCGGCCTGGTGGAAGGAACCATCGACCGTCCCGGTGATGTGGATCGCTACGCCTTCAAGGCCGAACGCGGCCAACAGGTGGCTTTCGAAGTGGAAACCCCGCGGGTCGGTCCTCCGCAGTTCAACCCCCGTTTCGGCATTCTGGATGACGAGGGAAGAGAACTGTTCAGCAACGTCTACAAGCGCTTGGGCAGGCAACTGACCTTTTACCTGAAGACGGTTGAGCCCAAGACCCTTTATACCTTTGAGCGTTCGGGGGAGTATCGGCTGGTGGTCAGCGACCTGACCCGCCGCTTCGGAAATGACGGGTTTCGCTATCGCCTGCTCATGCGGCCGCAGATCCCTCACGTGGGGAAGGTCGGGACCGATACCGATCGTTTGAACCTGGTTGCCGGACAGGCCAGCAAGATCACCGTGACCACCGACCAGGAGGAGGGATTTTCGGGGGACATCGCCCTGGTGCTGGAGGGGCTGCCCGAGGGCGTGGAGTTCTTTCCGGGCACCGAGGTGAAAGCCTACCAGGGCCCGGTGCCGGAGGATCGGATGAGGCTGCGGTTCTCCCCCCAGAGCGAGAGCGTAACCATACTCCTGCTGGCCGGCGCCGACGCTCCCGCCACTTCGCTGCCCGTGAAGCTGCGGCTGTTGGCCCGTCCGATTTCGGACGAAGGCCCCGGACCGGGCCTGTTGATCCAGGAGATCCCCACCATGGTGGTTCGTTCCACCGGGGGGGCTGAGGAGAGTTGATGTTCAGAAGAGTTGCTCCCGAAAAAGCGCGGCGGGTTCGCCTGGATCGGCTCTGCGCCTTGGCGCTGGGAATCCTTCTGGCGGGGGCCGAGGCTGGATCCCTGCAGGCCGGCGGTGATCGGGCCGGCGGGAGTGCGAGGCCCTTCAGCTTCGCACGCGACGTGGGAGGGATCCTTACCAAGCGGGGATGCAACAACCAGGAGTGCCACGGCAGTGTCAAGGGCCGCGGAGGGTTCAAGCTTTCGGCCAACGCGCTCTATCCCCGGGACGACCATGAGTGGATCGTCCAGGGAGGCGTCTACCAGGTGCTGAGTCCGGAGCCGCTGGGGCCCCGCCAGTCCAGGATCGACCTGAATCAGCCGGAAAACAGCCTGCTGCTGACCAAGCCCACCATGGAAGAGCCCCACGGCGGAGGCGAGCGGCTGAGCCGCGACTCGGCGGACTATCGCACGCTGCTGGAATGGATCCGCGCGGGGGCCCCTTACGGCAGTGAGGAAGACCATCGAGCCAGGGAAATTCAAGGGCTGGAGGTGTCGCCCCGCCAGCCGGTGATGGGGGTGGGCGGGGAACAGCAGCTTCTGGTGACGGCCGCTCTTGCCGGGGGGCTCCGGGAAGACGTGACCGATCAAGTGAATTTCGAGTCCAACAACCCCGAGGTGGCCGAGGTCAGCGATGGCGGCCTGGTCCGGGCCAGGCAGCCCGGCGAGACCGCCCTCGTCATCCGGGCGGCGGGGCGGGCCGCAACCGTGGTCATCGGGGTGATTCGACAGCCCCTGGCCGACTATCCCCGGGTTTCCCAACGGAACTTCATCGATCGGCTGGTGTTCGCCAAGCTGAAGCGGCTGCACATCCTGCCGTCGGAGCTGTCGGACGACCAGCAGTTCCTGAGGCGGGTCTGCCTGGACCTGACCGGAACGCTCCCCCCGCCGGGGAGAGTGAGGGAGTTTTTGGCCGGCGATCGCCCCGACAAGCGGGACCGGCTGATCGAAACCCTGCTGAATTCTCCCGAGTTTCTGGACCACTGGACCTTCAGGTTTGCCGATCTCTTTCGGGTCGGGAAGTCGGTGCAAGGCTTTACCAAGTATAGCCGCCTCTACTGGGAATGGATTCGGGACGGGATTGCCCGCAACAAGCCCTACGACCAGATGGCCCGGGAGCGCGTCGCGGCTCAGGGCTACGGCGGTCCGGCCCTGCACTACTATCTCATCGGAGGGGATCTCCCCTCTCCCCAGGACATGATGGGCGAGCAGGTGCGGGTCTTTCTGGGCCGGCGGCTGGACTGCGCCCAGTGCCACAACCATCCCTACGAGCCCTGGAGCCAGAACCAGTTCTGGGGCATGACCGCCTTCTACGGCCAGTTGACCCGGGTGGGAGACATCAATACGGGCACGGCGCCCTACAACATCATCATGGATGATCCCGAAGGGCATGGCGTGCTGGGAAAGGGCGGGCCGGTGGTCCACCCGCGCAACAAGACGGAGGTTCGCCCCGCCTTCCTTACCGGAGAGCCGGGCGGGCGAAACGGGCTTGAGGATCCACGGGCCAGCCTGGCGGATTGGATGACCTCCCCCGACCGGCCCGAGTTTGCCGAGGCCATAGTCAACCGCATCTGGGGCCATTTCTTCGGACGAGGGATCGTGGATCCGGTGGACGATTTCAAGCTGGCCAATCCCGCCACCCATCCCGACCTGCTGGCGGCTCTGGCCGAGGATTTCAGGGACGGCGGCTACGACCTGCGACAACTGATGCGCAGGATCGTTCGGTCCAGGGTCTATCAGCTCTCCAGCTTCCCCAACGCCAGCAACCGAACGGATCGAACCAACTACGCCCGAGCCCATCCCCGCCCGCTGGATGCCGAGGTGCTGCTGGACGCCATTTCCCAGGTTACCGGCGTGCCCGAACGTTTCGGAACCAAGCCTGAAGGGACACGGGCCATCAACCTGGTCTCCAGCGACATGTATCCCTCCCGCTTTCTGGATCTCTACGGTAGGCCCAACCGGCAGATGGTGCCCCAGCGGAAGGTTGAAGCCAGCCTGGGTCAGGCCCTCCATCTCTTGGCCGGTCCCACCTACACCGAAAAGCTGTCGGGGAAGGGAAGCCGGATCGGTCGCTTGCTGGCCGCCGGCGCTTCCAATGCCGAAATCATCCAGGAGTTCTATCTGGCGGCGATTTCGCGGTTTCCCACCGCCGAGGAACTGGGGGAGCTGGAGGGCTGGGTCGAGGGACAGGATTCACGGCTGAAGGCGGTGGAGGACCTGGTCTGGGCCCTGGTCGGTTCCCGCGAATTTGCCTACGTCCATTGAGGTTCCGGTTTTTACGGGTTTATACTTGATTTGAATAGTCCCATGCCGATTCCGGGAGCGATGCCATGAAGTGGTCAGGCTGCTTGCAGTGCACAGGGGAAAATCTTCAGCGGCGCGATTTCCTGCGGGTCGGTTCGCTGAGTCTGCTGGGCTTCAAACTGAGCCAGTACCTCGCCCTGAAGGACTTGATGGCCAAGGCGGGGCCGCCGGGGAAGGCAAAGGCCGAATCCTGCATTCTCCTCTGGCTGGAGGGTGGACCGAGCCAGGTGGACACCTGGGATCCCAAGCCCAACAGCGGGTTCAAGGCCATTCCCACCAACGTGGCCGGCATCCAGGTGTCGGAGCTGCTGCCCCGCGTGTCCCGGCACATGGACAAGCTGTCCATCATCCGGTCCATGCACACCGAGGAGATCGACCACCCCGAGGCCACCCATTACGCTATCACCGGACATCGGCCCAACCCCGCCATGCAGTTCCCCAGCCTGGGATCGATCATGGCCAAGGAGCTGGGCCAGCGCAACGGCATGCCGGCCTATGTCCGCCATGGCGAGCACGACGACTGGAAGGGTTACGAGCGCTATTTCGGCTCGGCCTTCATCGGTCCGAAATACTCTCCCATG
This sequence comes from Acidobacteriota bacterium, assembly GCA_022821775.1. Lineage (GTDB taxonomy): Bacteria > Acidobacteriota > Terriglobia > Versatilivoradales > Versatilivoraceae > Versatilivorator. The sequence goes on along the minus strand of JAJECY010000055.1, from coordinate 12,646 downwards.
GTGGTCCCCGATCCCGACCGCAAGGACTTTGCCGTTCCGGATCTCTCTCTGCCCAAGGGGATCTCTGTGGAGCGCATACAGGACCGCCGCTCGCTGCTCCGAATCGTGGACCGCCTCTGCCGCCGGAAGGAGGAGGTGGCCGAGTACTCCAGGATGGACAGCTACACCCAGCAGGCCCTCAGCCTCATCCTTTCTCCCGAAGTCAAGAAGGCCTTCGACCTTTCTCATGAAAGCGATAAAACCAAGGATGCCTACGGCCGCCACGGTTTCGGACAGAGTGTGCTGCTGGCCCGCCGGCTGGTCGAGCACGGATGCCGGTTCGTGACGGCGGCCGGCTACAAGTACAACCAATGGGATTCCCACTCCGACAACAACCAGGGCCACCGGGACAAGCTGTGTCCTCCGCTGGACCAGGCGCTGGCAGCCTTGATGGAGGACCTGGAGCAGAGCGGCTTGCTGGCCTCCACCCTGATGCTGGTCATGGGCGAATTCGGACGCACGCCCCACATCAATCCCAACAACGGCCGGGACCATTGGCCCCATTGCTGGTCGCTGGCCCTGGGAGGCGGCGGCATACGCGGCGGCCAAGTGATCGGAGCCAGCGACGAGCGCGGGGCCCAGGTGGCCGCAGGCATGGTCACGGTGGGCGACCTCTATGCAACGCTCTACAAGGCCTTCGGCATCGATTGGGAGAAGACCTACATGACACCGGTGGGGCGCCCCATCAAGATCGCCAATTCCATCGGAGACGCCACCGGAGTGCCGATCGAGGGTCTGGTCTAGAGGTCGCGGCTGTGACGTAATGGGGGCGTTCAAGCAGGACACCGATCGAGCACCGAAAGCGGATTAGGAGGAACCCATGAGAACGCATCGAATCGCCTGCAGTATCCTGGTTGTCGCTTCGCTGGCGCTGGTTGCTTCCGTCCCGGCGTGGAGCAAGGAGAAAAAGGCCAAGCCCCGCGTCTTCATCAAGGAGAGCCAGTCCTGGGAAGTTGAGGGCGGGGGTGGCGGCGGCAGCGTCGGTGAGGTCGGGGCCTTCGGAGGAAAGTTCGGTGGGGGCGCCCGTCCTCAGACAGCCGAAATCATCAAGACCTTCCACAAGCGCTGCGGTGATTGCATCGTCACCATGAAAGAGGAGCGCGCCAACTACGTGGTGATCCTGGAGCACGAGGGCGGCAAGGATCTCCTGCGAAAAGACAACAAGTTCGTGGTTTTTCGCGAGGACGGCGATGCCATCAAGAGCGGATCGACCCGGTCGCTGGGAAACGCCGTCAAGGAAGCCTGTCGGGCCCTGATGCGCGACTGGAAGGAAAGTCGGGAGGAGGAGAAGAAGTAGATTCCTCTCCGCTCCTCGTATTTCCGAGATGCCCCCGAGGCGTGAGCCCGGGGGCATCTGCATTTCTGCCTCAACACAACTCGCCAGCCCAGAGCTGGTTCAAGAATGATTGCCAAGGCATGATTTCGATGTCGTCCTCGGTCTTCCTTGGGCGGGGCGCGCGGCAAACGAGCAGGCAGCGGCTTTCCTTGTGCTCGGTCTTCCAGGCCCGCAGCCCTTTCATGTGGTCGCGGGTGGGATTGTCAGTCGACTTGACCTCGACGGCCAGGGTTGCGTCCCCCAGGACGAAATCGACTTCGAAGCCGGAGGAGGTGCGCCAGTAGGCAAATGGAAAACACTAGTTTTGATATACATGTAAAACAAAAATACAACTTGTGTCAGAACAGATGCCCCGGTGACCGAGCCATTTGCAATATTCGGAATCAGGCACGACATTGGGCCGGCAATGGTGAAATTCTGCAGGCTCCGGCATGAACCACAAAAAGCACAAAAGGCACAAGATGGGTTTTCGAGTCTCGCTGATCCAAAGTGGAACAGCATGTTGGTTTTTCCTCAACCTCTTCCAGGTTTGAACCCGCGGGGGCTCTTGCTGTCGGAGCAATGGAAGAAACAACCGGCCAGTGTGTCTTCCCAGTCCCGCACAATCCGTTTGTTGTCCGCTGGCAAGTGTGTTTAAATCGCCGGACAATGTTCAACCGGCAACAGGGAGTGGCTCATGCGAATTGAACCCGTGGAAATGCTTGTGCGGCGCAAGGACAGGACCGAGAGGAAAATCATTCCCATCGGGTCGGTGGCCGGCGCCCGATTCTCGTCCCGGGACGTGGCCGGCATGCGCAAGGAGCTTGACGCCGCGCTGGCTCGAGGCGAGTCGGGCACCAAGACCAATCCGGCGATCTTTCACATCGGACGCTATCTGCTGACTCAGGCATCGGAGTTCGAGGTCCAGGGTCCTCTGACCGGCGGCGAGGCCGAAATCGTGGCTATTCGGGATGGAAACGAGATTCTCATCACCACGGGGAGCGACCAGTGCGACCGCGAGCTGGACCCGCTGTTTCAGGACAAGCCCAAGCAGATGTGCCCCCATCCGATTGCCCATACCGCCTGGCCCTACAGCGAGGTGCGCGACCATTGGGATCAGCTTCAAATCTCCAGCGAGGTGACGGTGGGAGGACAGGTGGTTCCCCTGCAGGACAGCGCGGCCTCGGCGCTGGTGGACCTGGAGTATCTGCTGGCCATGGAGGATGTGCAGGCGCTGGTTCTGCCCTCCATTCTCTATTGCGGGTCGGTGTCGTTCCTGGATTCGGTGGCCCAGGCCATCCGCGACCATTCGCTTCCCGAAGAGACCAGCCACGGCGTGGGCGACGCCTTCCTGGCCCGGCTGCACGACCCTGTGCTGGGACGGACCATTGAACACCGTTACCGGGCTGTTCCGGTCGGAGACGACTTGGCGGAACGGCGCTGACAGGCGCATGCAGACGAAGTGCCCGCCGGGACCCTATCGCCCGGAAGGAGGGTTGGGGTGAAGATCAGTTGCCGAACACTTGCTGCAATTGTGGGGCTGGGTTGGATTTCGGTCTCTTGTACGTCGTCCGGACCGACCGAATCGGACGCGGATCCACCCCTCATGGAGGTGATCACCGATCCGACGGTGATGACCCGCGAGCTGGGAGGGGTGCCACCGCCCTCCAAGGAAGTCCTGGAGAGCATGCACCGGTCGGACTACATCCTGCATGCAAAGGTGGGCCAGCTCAGCCGGGTTCCGGTCAAGAAGGTTCTGCTGCCGCATGCCCAGCCCATGACTCCCCAGGGCGGCACCTCGGTCGACCTGGGGCCGGACGGTACCGTCTACGTCCGCCAGGCCGGCAAGCTCTGTACCTCTACCGACGGCGGGCTCACCTGGTCGGAGCGGGAGGTGAGTGCCCCGGCCGGGTTCGAGATCCACCAGACCGGCCGCTGGAAGGTCTTGAGCGACGGTTCCTTCATCTGCGTGGCGGTGGTCACCGGGAAGGACGAGCGGGCGCCGGCCGAGGTGTGGACCTCGCAGGACAAGGGCCAATCCTGGAACAGGACGGCAAAGATCGGCCTGGACCTGAAGATGCCCGGTACTGGCACTCCCTACGATGAACGCTACTGCCATCGGGGGCTGGACCGGCTGCAGGACGACACCCTGCTGTGGACCATCGACGTTCGAAGCGACGCCGACCCCGAGACCGGGCTGCCCAGGCAGCACGGCCTGTTCCTGTTTCGATCCCGGGACAAGGGGCGCACCTGGCAGGGGCCGACCTTGATGTGGGATTGGGGTTCGGAGGGGTCGGCAACCAGGCTCCCCTCGGGAGAGATCCTGGCCACCATGCGATACCAGCGGGACAAGCATCCCCAGGACTCGGCGACGGTCGTCGAGCACATGGGAGCCTACCCCGCCACCCCGGAGAATGTCGGATTCAAGAACGTCTTCCTGGTGAACTCCGGCGACGACGGCGCCACCTGGACCCGGCCGCGCATGCTGACCACGGTTTACGGGCAAACCTTCGGCTATCCGGCGGTGCAGAGCGACGGCACTGCGGTGGTTGTCCACGATACCCGCTACGGTCCGGGGCCGCCGGGCAGCCGCGCCATGGTCAGCCGGGATGAAGGACACACCTGGGAGGATGAAGTCTACTACCTGGACTCCACCAACTTCACCGGCAGCTACAGCGCCAGCCTGGTGCTGAAAGACGACACCATTCTGACCATTGCCGCCTCTTCGGTGGGTGGCTCCTGGGATGCCGTCCGGGACAAGACCGATCTCTACGCCATCCGCTGGAAACCGGTCAAGGACGGTGAGGCGCCGGCTCCGTAGCAAAAGTGGCTCCGGAGGAAAGCGGCCGGACCGGAGATGAGAGACTGCGGGAGAGCCGGCACCTCCCGGCCCGGCCTCAGTAGTTGGTGAATGCGCCGTCACGGCGCCTGAAGTGGGGAGCCTCCCAGGGCAGCGGGGGATAGCGGCGGGCGGCCTCTTCGTCGAACTCGATGCCCAGCCCGGCGCCTTGCGGCAACGGAAAGCCGTCTCCCTGCAGTTCAAGCTGCTTGGGAAACAGGTCCTCTGGAAGGTGGGGCATCTGCCAGTTGTATTCCAGAATGGCGAAGTTGTGGACGGCCGCGCACAGGTGTACGGAGGCGGCCAGGCAGATCGTCCCCTGAGGAGTGTGTGGCACGATGTCGAGGTAATGGGCCTCGGCCATGGCGGCCACCTTGCGACTGGCCGTAAAACCGCCCACGTTGCAGACGTCCAGGCGAACGTAGTTGGCCAGCCCGCGTTCTATGAAGGGAGCGAAGGGATAGATTCCCGAGAACTCCTCTCCAATGGCGAAGGGCATGGGCGTCATGGCCCTGAGAGCCGCGTAGGCGTCCGGGCTCTCGGAGCGGATGGGTTCTTCCAGGAACATGAGGTTTACGTCCCGGATGCGGTGGCAAAACGCGGCCGCCTCGGCAACGTTGAGACGGTGGTGGTAGTCGATGGCCAGTCGGACCTTGGGTCCCACGCGCTTGCGGGCCTCCCGGATCTGGTCGGCCGTCCAATCGATGGACTCCCAGGGCTCGAAGATGCTGTCCCGGTCCTGGCGGAAGTCGGGGTCTCCGGTCTCGGGGGCGAAGCGGATAGTCCTCCAACCCTTGCCGACCAGGTCCTCGGCTTGATCGGCGTAGCTTTCGCCGGCCCCGGCCGGTCCGTCGATGTAGCAGGTGACCTGTTGGCGGGTGGCTCCCCCCAGCAATTGCCAGACGGGCGTGTTCAGGTGCTTTCCCAGGATGTCCCAAAGGGCGATGTCGATGGCGGAGGTGACGGCGGTAATGATGGTTCCGCCTTCATAGTACTGTCCCCGGTAAAGCTCCTGGTTGATGTCCTCGATGCGGCGGGGGTCCTGGCCGACCAGAAACTGGCGCATCTGCTCGATGGCCCCGGTCATGGCCAGCTCGCGGGTGGTGGTGCCACCCTGGCCGATGCCGTGGATGCCCCGGTCGGTCTCGACTTTGACCACCAGCAGGTTTTTGCCCTGGACACCCACGAAAAAGGTCTTGATGTCGGTTATCTTCATGTCTGTTCCTTCCCGGGCCACGGCCGCGGATCGGCTGGAGCGTCCATCATAGGCCAAGCGCGGTTTCAAGGGAAGGGAGGCTAAAGAGGAGTTGACGGCGTGGATCTGGACAGCCGGCGATGGGACGCGCGCTACGGATGGGACCTGATCTCCGGGCATGCTCCCCGGTTTCGGGATGCGGTGGTGGTCTCCTCCCCCAGCGCCATGGCCCTGGTGGAGCCTCTGCTGGTCCACCGGCCCCTCCAGGTGGTGCTTCAGCAAGGCATGCGCGAGTCCATCCTGGATGAGATGCTGGCGGCTCTTCCCGAGGCGCAGCGAATGCTGGCCATCGGCGGCGGCAATGCGCTGGACGTGGGCAAGTACCTGGCCTGGAAAAAGGGATGGCCCCTGATCATGGTTCCCACCATCGTCTCCACCGGAGCCGTCTTTCAGTCTCCGCTGGCGTTGAGACGGGAGGAACGGTTCGAGTGGATCATGGGAACGGTCGCGCCCGAGTATCTGCTGTTCGACTACGGCGTCATCCGCCAGGCGCCGGCCCACCTGAACTGTTCCGGCATGGCCGAGTGCATCTGCTATCTTGGCCAGGTGGGAGCCTGGAAGTGGTGGCTGGACCAGGGTCTGGAAGCCCCGGCCTGGGACCAGGGCGTGGCCGACGAGGTTCTGGACTGGGTCGACAGCCGTGCGCGGGTGTTCCGCGAGAGTCTGGATGAAGGAGGCCAGCCCGGCGAGGCCGGCATCAGAGTCGCGGCCGAGGTCAACCGCGAGAGATACGATCTGAAGCTGCACTCACTCGGCGTGGGCCACAGTCTGGACCACGCCTTTTGCATCACCTTCGAGTGGGTCCATGGCCGGGAACTGCTGCATGGGGAAGCGGTGGCGCTGGGCTCGTTGATCAACGGCTACCTCTACGACTGGGGGTTCGATCGGACCAAGGAGCTGCTGGAGGAATGCCGCACCCGTTTTCGGCCGTCCGAGATCGGATGCACCCAGCAGGAGGTGCTGGAGGCGCTGAACCATCTGGCGGCATTCGCCGACCTGGTCGGCCACCCTGGGAATTATTTTCACTATCGCGGTCTGGACCGCAAGACCTTCGATGCCATGATGGCAGCGATCGAGGCATAGACTATTGATGGGGCCGGCAGGCTCCCTCGCGCCCCGGTCGCGGCCAAGCGGAAGCAATGGATGGATCCATCCGGGAAAGGAGCAGCCGAATGAAACGACGTGAATTCGTAGGGACCGCCCTGGCTGCAGGGCTGGCCTCGGGTGCGGCGCCCCCGCGGGCGCTGGGCCTGACACCGCCCTCGGCCGGGCCCAAAATGCACGGGGCCCGCAAGAAGCCGCGGGTCATGTTCTACCACGACAGCCGCCATCCGGCCGTCTACATGTACGAGCCCCCCATGGAGAAGGAGGAGTTCGAGGCGGCGGTGGACGAGATCGTGGGGACGCCGGTGGATGCCCTGATGTACGGGCTGGGAGACGGCCGAACCATGTTTCACGACACCAAGGTCAGCGAGGTCCTGGGAGACCCGGTCAAGAAATGGCCCCACCTGATCTTCCGTCGGGCCCACCAGAATGCGCGCATGATGCTGGACTCCGGAAGGGATCCCCTCCGCATCATCTGCGAACGGGCCCGGGCCAAGGGGGTGGCCATCTATCCCACCCTGCTGGTGAACCAGGGCAGGAGGGGAACGCGGGAAGAGGACGTCCGCAGTTCCAACTTCCGCTGGGAGAATCTGCACCTGGAGATCGGGGCCAAGGGCGATTTGAAGGATCTTCCGGGAAGCACCAACCTCGATTTCAAGCACCAGGAGGTGCGCGACGAACGATTCGCGGTGATCGACGAGGTGCTGCGGAACTACCCGGTGGACGGATTCGAGCTGCAACTGAACTACAAGAGCCCCGCGGTGCTCTTCTTCCACCCCGGGGAGGTGGAACAGGGGCGTTCCCTGATGACGGCCTGGATCAAGCGGGTCTACGACGCCGTCAAGGCCAGCGGGGAGGGAAGAGAGCTGGCCATCCGGGTTCCGGCCAGCATCGAGACCTCCCATGCCCTGGGGCTGGACGTGCGCGAGTGGATCCGTCAGGGCATCGTGGACGTCCTGGTCGGCGAGACCTACCAGCACACCATGGATCAGCAGGCCGATTTCCGACCCCTGGTGCAGGCGGCCAAGGGCTCGAATTGCCGCATTCACGGGGCCATCGGCCTGGCAGTCAATTCCGACCGGCTGAGAGACGGCCCCATCGAGATCACCCGGGCAGTCGCCTGCAACTGCTGGGATCAGGGCGTGGACGGACTCTACCTGGCCCAGTGGTTTGCCGCCTGGCCCTACGAGCCCAGCTTCTATGAACGGCTGCGGGAAGTGGCCGATCCGGACGTGATGGCCCCCCGGGACAAGTACTATTACGTCTCGACCCAAAGTGTCTTCAAGCCCAACCCTTCCGAGCCGAAACCGGCGCTGCCCCACACGCTGAAGATGAATCGGCCGGTCCAGGTGCCGTTGCCGATCGCAGACGACCTGGATCGTTGGGACAAGGTAGGACGGGTGCATGAGGTGCTGCTGCGCTTGAGGTTCATTAGTTCCACCGAGACCGATCAAGTGAGGTTTCGTTTCAACGGAAAGGAGCTGCCCGATTCCGGCTTGAGAAAGATTAATCGGTACTACAGTTTGCGAGCCCCGCGCTTCCGGGTGCACAGCTACTGGTTCGTGTGGCGTCTTCCCCGGGAACACTGGCCCGAGAGAGGCTCGAACCAGCTGGAGGTGACCCTGTTGCGGCGCGATGCCGACATCGTTCCCGAACTGATCCTGAGGGACGTGGAAATGGAAATCAAGTATCTCGGAGGAAAGAACTTTGCCCGCGGCCAGGGCGGCCAGGATCCCGACGCTGGTTCCTACGTGGTGCACATGTCCTAGCCTGAAGGAGCCGGGAACGGGTGGTCCCTGACCTGGTTCGGAAAAGTTCGACAATCTTTGGAAAGGAGTCTTGAAAAATGAAGCGACGCGAATTCGTGAGGACGGCGCTCACCGCAGGCCTGGCTTCCACTGCCGCATCCGCCGGGGCCGCCGTTGCGGCGCCATCGGCTTCCGGCCCCGGAGGTCAGGGTTCGGGTAAGAAACCGCGGCTTATGTACTATGACGACAGCCGCCATTCGTCCATCTACATTTATGAGCCCCCCATGCTGAAGGAAGAGTTCGAGGCCTCGGTGGACGACCTGGTGGGCACTCCGGTGGATGCCTTGATGTTCGGTTTGGGAGACGGCCGAACGGTGTTGCACGATACCAAGGTCGGCGAGCTTTGGGGGGACCCGGTGAAGGAGTGGACCCACATAATCTTCCGCCGGGCCCACCAGAACGCCCGCATGATGATAGATTCCGGAGGGGATCCCCTGCGTATCGTGTGCGAGCGGGCCCGGGCCAAGGGACTGGCCATCTATCCGTCCCTGTTCCTCAACCGGGGGAGAGGCAAGGAGCGCCGGAACGACGTCCGGTCGGCCAACTTCACCTGGGAAAACCAGCACCTCGAAATCGGGGCCGGGGGCGACCTGGACGAGAGCTTCCCGGGGCTGCGGAAACTGGATTTCAAGCACCAGGAAGTGAGGGACGAGCGCTTCGCGCTCATCGAGGAAGTGCTGAAGAACTACCCGATTGACGGTTTCGAGCTGTTATTCGGCCACTACCACTACTTCCACCCCAAGGAAGTGGATGCCGGCCGCCCCCTCATGACCGCCTGGGTCAAGCGTATCCATGACGCTCTCAAGGCCGGCGGCGCCGACCGCGAGTTGGTGGTTCGGGTTCCGGTCAGCCTGGAAGAGGCCAACTCCCGGGGCCTGGACGTGCGGGAGTGGATCGATCGGGGGATGGTGGAGGTTGTGATTGGAGAGAGCTATTCCCACAGGATGGATCAACTGGCCGATTTTCGTCCCATGGTGGAAGCGGCCCAGAACAGGGATTGCCGGGTGCATGCCGTCATCCAGCCCGAAGTTCATTCCGACCGGCTGGACAACGGCACCATCGAGTTCATTCGAGCCGTGGCCTGCAACTATTGGGCCCAGGGCATCGAGGGACTCTATCTATCCCAGTGGTTCACGGCCTATCCCTACCGCGCCGAGTTCTATGCCCAGTTGCGGGAGATCAGCCACCCCGATATCATGACCGCCAAGGATAAGTTTTACTACGTCCCCACCAGACAGAGGGCGACCGGGCCTCAGATGCCTCTACCCAAGACTCTGAAAGTGAACCAGCCGGTTAAGACCCACCTGCTGGTCTCGGACGACCTCCCCCGCTGGGACAAGATAGGCCGGGTCCACGAGGTCCTGCTCCGCTTCCGGCTGAGCTCGGCCACCGAAACCGACCGCGTGGAGTTCCGCTTCAACGGCAAGAAGCTGCCCAAGTCGAGCCTGAGAAAAATCAACCGGGTCTACCGGATGAGGGCCCCGCGTTTCCGCGTCTTCGGCTACTGGTACGTTTACCGCCTGCCCCGGGACCACTGGCCCATGCAGGGCAAGAACCAGGCGGAAGTGACGCTGCACCACCGCGACGACGACATCATCCCCGAGCTGGCCCTGAAGGACGTGGAGATCGAGGTGAAATACCTGGACGGCAAAAACTTCGCCCGCGGCCAGGACCCGGACACGGGCCCCTACCGGGTGTGGTCGACGTAATGAGGAGCCGAGGCGCCGCCCGATTCGCCCTGGCGGATCATGGGGTTGGAACGGGGGTGTTCCTGGCATGTGCCTTTGGGGAGGCCGTGTGGAATCGGAACTCGGTTCTTTCTCGCCGCCTACGCGGCTGACGTGGGGAGACTGATCCGACGTCCATGGGCTCACGCCCACGGCTAAGTGCTGGCGCGGCTGCGCCGCTCTATAAGGAGGGCCTGTAGGGAACGTCTCCTCGGACGACCCACGCCAACCGCGGTTTCACCGCTCTCCCTGAATTCACGACACTGCCGGGAGAAAGGATTTTCCAATGATCAACTCCCGGGCGTTAGCCCGGGAGTCCAGTCAGCCGCGAATGCGGCGACAGCACTTAGCCGTGGGCGTCAGCCCATGGGAAACGTCTCATACAGGAGTTGAGCCGCGAAAGCGGCGGCAGCAAATGCCTGTAAACAAGAGTCAAGCGCCGGCCAACGCAATGACGTTACTCAGTTGCACATAGGCTGCATGATCCGGACTCCTTGACAGCCGCGAAAGCGGCGACAACGCTTAGCCGTGGGCGTGAGCCCATGGGAAGCCCCCCGAATAGAAACGAGGTGCTTGAGTGGCAAAGATTACCCAGTACAAGGGCTATCAAAGTGGCGAGGAACCGCCGATCCCCAAGCCGGTGGAACCGGTTCAGCCCAACGTGGTGACTGTCCGGGACGGACTGCCGCTCCAGTTTCCCGGAAGCGAAGGAGTCGGGGTGCGGGTGCTGCATCCCACCAATCCCAAGGCCCCTTCCAAGAACTTCGGGTTGACGATGTATTATCTGCCGCCCCATGTGACCTCGGAGACGGCCAGTCACTACACCGAGGAGTGCTATCTGGTCCTGCGGGGCAGCGGCGACATGATCCTGGCGGGCCGCAGGGTGCCGGTGAAGCCGGGAGTGTTTGTCCACCTTCCCGCCTGGTGTGAACACGCCGTGGACAACACCGGCGAGGAGACCATGGAAATTCTGGTCTGTACCGCGCCCACCAATCCGTAGCCGCCTCTTTTGATCGTCGGGCTTCGGCTCTCTATCCGCCGGCCGCGGCCGTGTCCCTCCTACCGGCGGGCAGCAGGATGCTGGCCAGCCAGCCTACGGTGAAGGAGGCGATGTTCCCCAGGCCCATGATCATCCAGGGGTGCCAGGGAAAACGAACGCTTTCCGTGAACGCGGACGAGGCGCCCAGCATCTCCAGGATAGTGTCGGCTCCCCCCCAGACGGAGATCGCTATTCCGGTTATCACGCCTATCCAGACGCCGCGGGTGTGGGCTCTCCGAACGAACATCCCCAGCAGGAACAGTCCCAGAATTCCGCCTCCGATGAACGAGCTCACGGTGGCGCCGAAATAGTAGGCCCTTTCCACGCCGGCCAGCATCAACAGTCCCGCGGCCATTCCCAGCAGCCCCCACCCGCCGGAAGCGATCCGGCCCAGCAGAAGCTGGCGGCGGTCGCTGGCCTGGGGCCGGAAGTGCAGGTAGAAATCCCGCACCGTGATCATGGCCAGGCTGTTGATGGTGGTATCCAGGCTGGACATGGCGGCCGCGCACATGCCGGCCAGGATCAGTCCGGTGATTCCGGGGGGAATCGTCTGCATCACGAAGAAGGGGAAGATCTGGGTCTCCTTGGATGCGATTTCGGGCGGCAGTTGGCCGGGGTGAAGCTGGTAATAGGCATAGAGAAGAGAGCCGATCAGCAGGAAGAGGGTCCAGGTGGTCACGATGCTGAGCCCGCCGCACAGGAGGGCTTTCTGAGAGGAACGGGTGCTGGAAGCGGCCAGGTAGCGCTGGGCCACGTCCTGACTGGTGGTGTAGTAGGTGCCGTGATGGGCGAAACCGTAGAGAACGATCACCAGGATGGAGGGTTGGGACAGGTCCAGAGACCAGTCCACCAGCTTGAACTTGCCCGCGTCCCCGGCGACCTGAAACAGGTGAAGGGCGCCGCCGTCCGAGCCGAAGGTCAGAAACCAGAGACAGAACAGCCCGCCGCCGAACAGGGTGACCGACTGCAGGACGTCGGTCCAGATCACGGCTTCCAGGCCTCCCAGAATGGTGTAGATAATGGCCAGGATGCCGCACACAATCAGAATGGCCGTCGGGTCCCACCCCGTCATGGCGTTGAGCGCCTTGGCCATCAGGAACAGGATCATTCCATTGCGGAAGAGGTGGTAGATGACATAGATCAGCGAGGCGTAGCAGCGGGTTCCGTATCCGAAGCGCTGTTCCAGGAACTCATAGGCGCTCATGCGGACCCGCCGCCGGTAGTAGGGAATCACCCAGCAGGCGGCCAGAACGGCGATGACGGGGAAGATCAGGTGAGAGAGGTGGGGAATCCAGTCGCCCCCGAACCCTTGGCCGGGAAAGGCCAGAAAGGTCCCGGTGCTGATGGAGGAGCCGAAAAAGGAAAAGCCCACCGCCCACCAGGGGACGGAGCGCCCTCCCAGGAAAAAGGCTTCGGTGCTGGTCTGGCGTCGCGCAAACCAGCCCCCCATGAAGACGATCAGTACCAGGTAAGCCGCCAGGATCAACCAGTCGATCGTTGCCATGGGATGCCCCCCCGGG
>JAJECY010000298.1 GCA_022821775.1 Acidobacteriota bacterium | reverse complement strand
CGGGTTGTGATTTCTTTCAGCAGTTTTCTCTCCGGCTCCTCCAACGTTACTTTGTATCGGATTCGTGGCATGACTCCCCCTTTCGTCTGGAAGAAGTCTACGCCTTTACAAACGACAATTCAACTGTGACATGACACTAGTTCCCTACTTGTGTCAAGCACGATGTGGAAGCTGAGCACAGTTATTCCAGTGATTCAACAACGTCTCCTACGTTCTTCCTTAGGGAGTACAATAGTCTGAAAATGTCCTGCGCCGGGTCAGGATTCTCACAGTTTAGAGGAGGGTTATGATTTGACGGCCATATTCCACACAAACGTTGGCGCACCAGTTCTAGCTGGAGACATGTTGGTGTCAATGCCTGGGCCGAATGTCCGCACGGAACTGAGACTTCCCTCCCATCCGAATGGGATAGCCATCCCTGCTGACTTAATACCAAGCTACATCCCCGTAAGCATGCGAAGAAAGATATTCATCGTGAATGAGCATATGGCTGCAGGTTCCGCTGGCTCAGTGTTAGATATTGAAACTTTTATAGGGGATTTATTTGACGAGTTTCGTGACAGATGTGAGTTTTTGCGCTCCGAAATTGTGTCCTTCTTGGATCAATATGCCTCTAGTCAACAAGGCGGAGAAGTACTGGAACAGATCGGGATTCTCATAGTGGTTGAGGCCACAGACTGGCGCGGCTGCCTATCTAAAGGTTTAACCGATCATAGGAAAATTACCAGTCGAAGTTTTGGGAGGGTAGTCACCATCGGCTCGGGGTCTGACAGCATAATTGAGGAAGTTCACAGACTAGACAAGTCCAAGTATGGGGTATCCCAACCGCCAGATGGTGAAATGCGGTTTCCAGAGTTCAGGACTCTGGCACAGAATTTGCAATTGCTCGCCAGACTCTATTGGAAGGAGTTTGCATCGCCAGCCAACATTTTTACCGCATGGGGTGGTGCATACGACCTCATCTACCAGGATGCCAACAAGGGGTTTCAATATCTCAACGAATACACGATCTTCCTTCGCCTGTTTGACGCAGACCAAGCTGAAAAGGGCATACAGCTCATAAATGTTCTCAAGTATCAGCGAAGAGCCGCATTCTCCTTTGTCACCATGCTTAACAACGGGAAGCTCGATTTCTTTGGCGCAAAGGACATTACAGCCTCCGACGACCCCATTACGGTTAGGTTCGGCAAAGACGATATATCGATGAACTCCAAAGTCCACATATCCATAATCGCAGTCGGTAGAGGGAGCAAGTATCTGGCCCCCATGGTGCAGATAGACGGTCTTGATCCTTCAGAGGAATCAAAGCAAACAGTGTTCACACGGTTTAGCGAGGAAGGAAGGTTGCAGGTTGCGTTTCACGCAAAACACGACGATTGGCTAGAGGAGCAGGCTATGACTTCCTATCGTCGTTTCGCCGCCAAGCTGGCCTAACTGTCCAGAGTCTGATTTGATTGCGTGTACAGTGATGACGATCACCTGACTTGTCCCTACGCAGGCGGTGGCGTGGCCTTCTTTGTCCCTCATTCGGCGTCGAGAGGCGTTCCATTATGAAGGATTTGGCGGCCACAATGGTCCGACGCAAGCAACCAACTCTTAGTAAAATATAATAAATTCAGTCTCGAACCTATTCCCCGACTATCTCAAATCATTTTGCCGCTTCCACACGCGGCGGTGCGCAGACTCGGTCCATGAAGAATTGCAGGAACCGGTCGGCGTCGATCTGTACCGGGACCCGGGTATTGGGTTCTACAGGCTCGAGCTTGGTGAGAATGTAGTGGTCTCCCGCGTCCTCGACGGACTCCCTGAGCAGATAGCGGTTGGCCACCGTTTCGCCGTAGGTTAAACGCCCCTGGGTTTCCACCGCGATATGCATGGAGCAACTCTCTTTGGCCAGGGAGGAATCCACGGCCAGGCCCACTGCCAACGGATCGTGAAGTGCGCCGCCCTCGAAGCCGACGCTCTCGGAGAAGCCGAGGTAGAAATCGGCTATTTGGGCCACAAAGCGTGCGATGGGCGACCGGCTGGCGGCGAGAGCGGCCGTGTGGGATCGTTTCAACAGGGTTTGATGAGTAGCGCCCAGGCCCACCATCGTGATGGGAATGCCCGACTCGAATACGATTTTGGCGGCTTCCGGGTCGTTGTAGATGTTGGCCTCGGCGGCAGGGGTGGCGTTTCCTCCTTCAATGGAGCCGCCCATCAGGATGATCTCGGGTATCTGATTTGCGATGTCCGGCCGCTTGAGCAGGACCCGAGCGATATTGGTCAATGGCCCCATGGGCAGCAGGGTAGTTTGTCCCGGGTGGGAGCGGACAAGATCGATGATCAGATCGACGGCGTGACGCGATTCGGCAGTCTTGGCCGGGGAAGGCAGTTCCGTCTCTCCAAGACCGTTCCGGCCGTGCACGATGGGGGCCGTGATCAGCTTTTTCCGTAGCGGGTATTTTTCTCCCCTGGCCACCGGAATCTCGGTCCGACCGGCCAGTTCGACCAGCTTGAGGGCATTCTCCACACCCTGGTCCACCATGACGTTTCCGGAGACCACGGTAATCGCCTCGATTCGCAATTCCGGGGACTGGGTCGCCAACAGGATGGCCATGGCATCGTCAATGCCCGGGTCTGAATCGAGAATGATCCGGCGAGGCTGGGATGCCGTAGGGTTGGGAGCTGAGTGTGCCGGCAAGTTCGAACCGATGGTAGGCTCCAATAGAATGACGGTTCCGATGAGTCGGAATCAGGGCATTCCGCCCAACGCCAGTTCCAGTTGGTCGGGTTCGGTGACCGGGGCCTTGCAGGTGTAGTTCTCGCAGACGTAGGCGGCCGGACGGCCCTTGACCAGGGTCTTGCCCTCCAGCAGGGGCAGCTCGCCGGCGCCGTCGGCGTCATCGGGGTCCAGGATGGCCACCACCTTGTTGGGCAGGAACTTCCGGTGGACGACCTCGAGCAGTCGTTGGGTCTCGTCTGACTCGGGGTCTCCCACCACGGCGATTTCCTTGACCGGGCCCAGGTAGAAGTCGGCGGCCCCCAGCAGGTAGCCGAAGCCGTTGGGATAGCGGGTCAGGGGGAGGTGCATGTTCTCGAGGTTGGTCTCGGCGATGGCGCGGTATTCGAGGTTGCCGGTCAGGATGGCCAGCTTGAGAAGATTGAACACCGCCACCGAGCTTCCGGCCGGGGTGGCGTTGTCGTAAGGGTCTCTGACCGGGGTCAGCAGCTTCTCGTGTTCCTTGCCGGTGAGGAAGAAGATGGCCTGCTCCCGGTCCCAGAACTGCTCCAGCATGGCGTCGTTGTAGAGGACCGCCTGGTCCAGCCACTCTCTCTCGCCGGTGGCCTGGTAGAGCGCCAGCAAGTGCTCCACCAGGTTGGCATAGTCATCCAGGTAGCCGGACAGCTTGGACATCCCGTCCTTGTGGGTGCGGAATATCCTGTTCCCGCGGCACAGGTGCTCCAGCAGGAAGCGGGCATTGCGCCTGGCCACCTCCAGGTAGTCGGCCCGCTGCAGCACCACCGAGGCTTCCACGAAGCTGACGCTCATCATGCCGTTCCAGCCGGTGAGAATCTTCTCGTCACGGTGGGGCTTGATCCGCTTCTCCCGCTCCCGGAACAGGCGTTCCCGGGACTCGGAAAGGATCCGAGCAAGTTCCGCGGGAGACAATGACAGTTCGCCGGCCACCTGTTCCAGCGGCCGGGGAACGTTCAGGATGTTGGACCCTTCGAAGTTCCCCGCAGCAGTGACGTCGTAATATCGGCAAAAGGCCTTGCCTGCCTCGTCGCCGAGGATCTCCCCGACCTCGCTTGGAGTCCAGATGAAGAACTTGCCCTCGTGGCCTTCGCTGTCGGCGTCCTGGGTCGAGTAGAAGCCGCCCTGGGGATTCAGCATCTCTCGGACCACGTAGTCCAGGATCTCCTCCACCACTCTGGCATAGAGGGGCTGCGGATCGAGCTGATAGGCTTCGAGGTAGAGCCGGCTCAGCAGGGCGTTGTCGTAGAGCATCTTCTCGAAATGGGGCACCAGCCAGCGCTCATCCACCGAGTAGCGGTGAAATCCACCTCCCAGTTGGTCGTACATGCCGCCCCGTGCCATCTTCTCCAGGGTCAGCGATACGAATTCGCTCCCTTCCCGGTGGCCGGACCGCGAATGGTGGCGAAGGAGGAAGGCCAGGCTCATGGATCCCGGAAACTTGGGGGCTCCGCTGAAACCGCCATGGGTCAGGTCGAAACGGGGGGCCAACTCATTGAAAGCCTGGTCGAGGCTGGCGGCGGTCACCTTGGCGGCGCCCGCCGGCAGGGTGTTCATGGCCTCCAGGCGCCGCAGGATTTCCGGACCCTTGGCTTCGATCTCGTCTCTCTTCTCTCGATAGGCCTCGGCCAGCGCCAGGCAGAGACGCCCGAAGCCCGGCCGCCCGAAGCGGTCCTCCGGGGGGAAATAGGTCCCGCCGAAAAAGGGGACCTCGTCAGGAGTCAGGAATACGGTCATGGGCCAGCCGCCGCTTCCGGTGGTCATCTGGACGTAGTTCATGTAGAGGGTGTCCAGGTCGGGCCGTTCCTCGCGATCGACCTTGATGTTCACGAAGTGGGCGTTCATGACCTTGGCGATGTCTTCGTTCTCGAACGACTCCCGCTCCATCACATGGCACCAGTGGCAAGCCGAATAGCCGATGCTGAGCAGAATCGGCTTGTCTTCCCGCCTGGCCTTTTCAAGGGCCTCCTCTCCCCAGGGGTACCAGTCCACCGGATTGTGGGCGTGCTGCCGCAGATAGGGGCTGGTCTCGTGGATCAATCGGTTGGTAAATGCGGGTTCCGCCGCCGAAGACTGGGTGGGTTTCATGGATTTTTCCTCTGAAGGCCGGCTCTCCGCGAAGTCGAAGAGAAGTAACAGAATCAGCAGGATGAGAGTTCCGTTCTTCATCCGGGCAATGGTCCTGAGACAGAACACAAGGAAGGCCGCGCGCCGGGATTCAGGCAGGACAGGGATTTCCGCCGGCAGGTAAACATAACCCGGCGGAGAAACGCGGTCAAGGTTGGTGGCCCCGGGGGCAATTTCGCGATGCAATCGAGGCGGCTTTACACTAGAATGAGGCCGATAAAAAGACTTGGAAACGATTGTTCCTGCAAGCCGTTTCCTCAGGTGGGGCGAATATGAAATCTGACAAGCTGGTCATTGCGGGACGGGAATTTTCCTCCCGTCTGCTGGTGGGGACGGGAAAGTACGCATCTTTCGCGCAGATGGTGGAAGCCCATGAAAAGTCGGGATCGGAGATCGTGACGGTGGCGGTGCGCCGGGTGAATCTTTCCGATCGCAACCGGGAGTCGCTGCTGGACTGGATCGATACCGAGCGTTACTTCATACTGCCCAATACGGCCGGGTGCTACAGCCGGGACGAGGCGGTGCGGGCCGCCCGGCTCGGCCGGGAAGCCGGGCTTTCCAACTGGGTGAAGCTGGAGGTCATCGGAGACGAAAAGACGCTCTTTCCCGACAACGCGGGCCTGCTCGAGGCGACCGAGATCCTGGTCAAGGAAGGATTCGTGGTGCTTCCCTACACCAACGACGACCTGGTGACCGCCCGGCGCCTGATCGATGCCGGAGCGGCCGCGGTGATGCCGCTGGGGGCGCCCATCGGCTCGGGAATGGGAATTCAGAACGTGGCCGCCATGAAAATCCTGCGGGAGATGATTACCGAGGTTCCGCTGATCGTGGATGCCGGTGTCGGCACGGCCTCGGACACTGCCCTGGCCATGGAATTGGGAGCCGATGCCGTCCTGATGAACACCGGCATCGCCCAGGCGGACGACCCGGTGGCGATGGCCGAAGCCATGAACCTGGCTACCCGGGCGGGCCGGCTGGCCTACCTGGCGGGCAGAATTCCCCGAAAGCTGTACGCCACCGCCAGCAGCCCGCTGGAGGGAGTGGTGGGTTAGAAAGAGGGGTCGGCAGCCGAGTCGCCGGAGCGTGGGCTACCACTCGCTGTAGGCCGTGCCCTCCGAGGAGGTGGCTTCCGAATTGCTGCGGACGTCGTAGATGCCCAGCTCGAGCTGGTCCGGGAACATGGAGGCCTCCTCCATGACGATCTGCCAGTCGGTTTCGTTGGTGATCGGATCCTTGGGAAGAGCGCGCAGGTAACCGGCAGTCACCAGGTCATCCAGGGTTTGGGGGGCCTTCCTCTTGTCGGCCGTGTAGTGGTCGATGAGGGTGCGCAGCGTGTGCAGGTTGCTCTTCAGCACGGCTTCACGGGCCCGAAGGATGGCTGAATCGGCGATGGGAAGGGCAATGCTCACCAGGATGGCCACGATGGTGAGCACGATCATCAGCTCGATCAGAGTGAAGCCGTCTGCCCTGAGTCTCTCTCCCGGGTGAGCACCGGCCCTTTCGCCCTCACTCCATCGATTCGTTCCCATCCTACCAATCCGAGTACCTGGTACCGTCCAGGGCTGTTCCGTTGCTCCTGCTGTAGACGTCGTAGACATTCTGGCCACCATGACTGGTGGCATCCCAACTGTCCTGCGAGGAGCGCAACCCCCATTCCTTCTCGCCCGTCATGGGATCGGTGGGGATGCGGCGCAGGAAGCGAAGCCGCTTGTCGACAGCGTTGAGCTGATCCACTCCTTCCACCAGGGTATCCAGGTCGGGCGGCCAACCGTCGGTGCCGAACTTGATCTCGATCTGACCGCCCAGGGCGGCGTCGTGGTAGCGGTCGATGGCCGTTCTCATGTCTCTCAGGGCGCGCCGGAGCTCAACCTCCTTCTGCCGCTGAATCACCACCTTGGTCAAGGGCAGGGCTCCCAGGGCCAGGATGCTGACGATGGCCACGGTGGCGATCAGCTCCACCAGCGTCAATCCCGGGCCGGAGCGACTGCGTTTCCTGAAAAGGGCTCTGATCGACAAGAAGGACATGGACGCCCTCACTGAATGGATACCTCGGTGCCGGCCAGACTGGTGGGAATAGCCGCCTGCCCGCTGTCGCGCAGGACGGAATTGGGTCCGAAGGAAATGGAGCCGTTTCCGGTTCCCACGGCCTCGAACCTGAGGTTCATCAGCACCCCGGACCCGGTGACACCGGCGCTGTCGGGGGGGCGAGTCATCGAGATCACCGCTCGTCCCAGGGAATTCTCCAGGCGTTCGGCCAGCGCTACCGATATTCCGTCGCTGCTGAGGAACCCGCCGCCCTGAACATCCACCAGCCGTACCAGGTCCGGATTGAATCGGAAGTTGAACGAGAGCCCATGGACCTGTTGGGCATTGGCGACCGAGACGCCAATGCTGAACCGACTGCCCGGTGAGGCGGGTTCCGAGGGCCCGGCCAGCCTGACGAAAGCCAGGCGGGGCGCCGGCCGATCGGTTGCCTGAGGCGGGGCCTCCAGGGTCGACCCGGGTGCGTTGGGCGCGGTCGCGCCGCTGCCGGCCCGGGGCGGAGAGGCATGGCCGTTGCCTGTCCCGGGCGCCGGAATCTCTCCGATGAGCTGCTTGGGAGATCCCAGAAACTTGGGAGTATTGCTGGATCCCAGCAGGGCCAGGGAGGTGTCTTTCTCCAGGATGTCGGGCAGCCGAACGATGCGGGGAGTAATCACGACGATGATTTCGTTGTCCGAGGTGTTGTTGTCCTGGGTGGAGAAGAGGTATCGCAGCAGCGGAATCTTGCTCAGCCCGGGAATTCCGTCCACGGTCACCGAGTCGGAACGCTGGATGATTCCGCCCACTACGCTGGATTCGCCTTCCCGAAGCCTGATGTCGTGGTTGATTTCGCGATTGGCCAGGATGGGGTAACGGTTCCCGTCCAGGGTTTCAAAGCCGCTGATGGTCTTCAGGGCGACGTCGATGTTCAAGGAGATGTCGCGGTTCAGCAGGACCTGGGGAGTGATATTCAGCGTGACTCCCACGTCCACGGTGGAAAAAGTGGTGAAGGCGCCTCCCCCGAAACCCGTTCCCCCGCCGATTCCGGTGGAAAAACTTCCCTGGGCGATGGGTTGCTGGGTACCGACCTTGAAGGTGGCCTCTTCGCCGTCTGAAGCCCGCAATGTCGGGTTCTGCAGCACGCGGCCCCTCACCCGGGTGTAGAGCTGCCCGAGCTGGATGGAGGGGATGGTCGCGGAAAAACTGTCTCTGCCGAGCTGCCCCAGCTCGTTGAGCCGAATGGCGTTGGAGCCGCCTTCGTCCTGGGGGCCGTTGGGAGAGACGTTGATCGCACTGGGAAGGCCCGGCCTCAAGCCCAGGAACTGCCTGACGGTGCCGACCACCTCCAGGATGTACACCTCGATCATGACCTCGGGCTTGGACTTGTCGATGGAGCGGATGATCCTCTCGGCGGCCGCAATCTTGTCGGGGGTGTCGCGCACCACGATGGCGTTCTGGGAATCGATCTGGGCGACCTTGTTCATCAGGAGCAGGGAGCGCAGGGCGGTGGCGATCTGGCCAAGGTCCGCCTTGTCGCCCACGTTGGACAAGTGAAAGGTCCTGACGATCTCTTCCTGGTACCGCTGGCGGGTCTGCTGGGTGTCCTCGGCGACCAGAATGGTGTTTTCCTTGAGGACGGACCAGTAGGTCTTGCTCTGCAAGGCGAGAAGATCCAGGGCTTCGGTAAGGGTCACATCCATGAAATCGAGCTCGACTTCCGGTGGGCTGGGGTTGAAGTCGGGGGCGAAAATGACGTTGATGCCGCCGAGCTTTCCCAGGGTCACGTAGGCCCGTCGAACCTCTCCCGTGAGCTTGACCGCCGGCAGGAATTGTTGGGAAGGATACAGATGTTCTCCGGAGCGATCCGGCTCCCCCTGTTCCGCCCGTTTCTCCCGGTCTCGGATCAGTGCGGCCACCGTCTCGGCTTCCTGGTGGGCCGCCGCTATGGAGGGATCGATCTGCACGGCCCGGCGGAATTCCTGCAGGGCTTCCTCCAGGCGGCCGTCGTCCCTGAAGCGCCTGCCCCGGTCGTAATGGGCCATGGCCGCCTGGAAGCGGGCCCGCTCAAAATAGAGGCGGTACTTGGCGTTGTCGGGATCGGCGCTCAGGGCTTCTTCGTAGCTTTGAAGAGCAGCCTCATAGTTCTTGAGCTGTTCGTACTCCAGGCCACGCTTGAAGGCGCTGGAGCCGCCGCAGGAAAGCAGGGCGAGGGCAAGAAGCAGCGGAGCAAGGATGCCGGCAGAGAAGATTTTGCGGCGCAGAGCCATTGCTAGTGTCCTGCTTTCGGAGCCGGACAAGGACGATTCCAGCCGATCAGTCGGCCAATTCAGCGAATTCTTCGCCATGCGGAAAAACAACGGATCGCCCGGCAGGGCTGGCCTATACACCCAAAAGCAGTTTAACACAAATGGAAACCTATGAAAAAGAAAGGCTTTTTGCCATTGTCCAGCCCCTGCCGCCTCCTACGCTCCGGGTTGCGGACACCGGTGGCTGCCGTCAGGCGTGGCCGGGAAGGCGTCAGTTGGCAGCTTTGCGATGGAGTTTGCGCAGTACCGGTTCAATGACCCTCCAGACGTTATCGGACACGATCTCCTGTCCCCTGCCGTTGGGATGGATCCCGTCCGGAAAATTCAGCTCGGGTCGCCCCCCCACCCCTTCCAGGAGAAAGGGAATCAGCAGGGCCCCATGCTTTTCCGCCACCTCCGGAAAGAGATCTCTGAACTCCCGGACGTATCTCGTTCCATAGTTGGGCGGGATCTGAATGCCGGCCACCGCTACCGTCACCTCGGGATAGCGAGCGGAGGTCTTTGAGATGATCGCTCCGAGATTCCTGCGGATCTCCGCCAACGGGAGTCCGCGCAGGCCGTCGTTTCCTCCCAGCGCCAGGATCAGGACATCGATCCTTCGTTGCAGAAACCAGTCCAGCCGCCGCAGCGCGGCGGCGGTGGTGTCTCCTCCCAGGCCGCCGTTGATCACCGTGAACTTCCAGTCCAGGGCGTCGATTTTCTCCTGCAGCCGGGCAGGGAAGGCTTGGGACCGATCCAGTCCGGAGCCCTCGGTGAGACTGTCGCCCAGGCACAGGATGGTCATGGCGGACGGTTGATTGGATTCAGCCGTTTCGGGGGGAATTTCTGCCGGCTGCTGCCGGGGGCGCGCCTGTTCGGGAGCGCAGGCCGATAGCAGGGAGCCGGTTAGCAAAACGCAGAAGATGCTCGCAAGGTTCTTCAATATGACCTGCCTCTTGTGTTCTGTCTCAGAAATGGGGTTGCCGCATTTCCGAGACCCATTACCAGTGTCGAACGGTCGTTACTATTATGACTGAGCCGGAATTGTGCAACAATAATGCCCGGTGGATCGCCGTTCGGTGCCGGCCTTCGCGTCTCGCCGGGCGGCGCCGTTTCACCCTGGAAACCACACGCCCGAAGGATTCCCGTTCCATTCCGGAGGTCGCTTTTTGTATACCCCCGCAGTCCCCGACGCTCCGGTGTTGCAGGTGGACCGACTCACCAAGCGCTATCGAAGCGGCGAGCGCCTGCTCACCGTGGTCGACGACATCACCTTTTCCCTGGGAGCGGGCGAAACCTGCTCCGTGCTGGGGCCTTCCGGCAGCGGCAAGACCACCCTGCTTGGACTGTGCGCGGGCCTGGACCGTCCCACCTCGGGGTCGGTTCTGCTGGACGGCCGGAACCTGGGCGGCCTCGACCAGGACCGGTTGGCGGAACTGAGAAACCGATCTGTGGGGTTCGTGTTTCAGACCTTTCAACTGGTCCCGACCCTGACCGCGCTGGAAAACGTCATGGTGCCGTTGGAACTGCGGGGAGAACCCGGTCGAGACTGGGCCTGGGAACTGCTGCGCCAGGTAGGACTGGAGGATCGCGCCCACCATTACCCGGTCCAACTGTCGGGTGGGGAGCAACAGAGAGTCGGTCTGGCTCGGGCTTTCGTCAATCGCCCCAGGATATTGTTCGCCGACGAGCCTACCGGCAACCTGGATGCCGATACCGGCGAGAAGGTGATCGAGCTGCTTCTGGAGATGAACCGGGACTTCGGCACCACTCTGCTGGTGGTGACCCACGACCTCGAACTCTCCGGCAAGACCCGGCGGATTCTGACCCTCAAGGGTGGGAGGATCACTTCCGATCGGGATTCCGACTCGCTGCGTCCAGCGGAACAAGTCTCGGAACAGGCCCTGTCAGGCGCCCCCCGGGATTCCTC
This sequence comes from Acidobacteriota bacterium, assembly GCA_022821775.1. Lineage (GTDB taxonomy): Bacteria > Acidobacteriota > Terriglobia > Versatilivoradales > Versatilivoraceae > Versatilivorator. Next base: position 12,595 of record JAJECY010000298.1, on the reverse strand, counting down.
CGGAACCGAATCGGAGCCGGCCTGAGGCGCCCCCATGAGATCCATTCTCATCCCCTGGCCCTGGAAAATGGCTTGGCGGGACAGCAGGTCCAGCCGTGGACAATTGTTGCTGTTCGCCGCCTCCATCGTCTTGGGCGTGGCCGCGCTGGTGGCGATCAGCGGCTTCCGCGCCAACCTGAAATCGGCACTGGACCTCCAGGCCAAGTCCCTGCTGGGGGCCGATCTGCTGCTTAGCGGCCGGCAGCCGCTCACCGGTGAGGCTGAAGCTCTGGTCGACAGCCTGGGTGGAACCCGGGCCCGCGAGGTGCGGTTTTCCTCGATGGTCCATTTCCCCGGGAGCGACGGCAGCCGGCTGGCCCAGGTGCGGGCCGGCGAAACGGCCTTTCCTTTCTACGGCGCCGTGGAGGTGGAGCCGCCCCATGCGCCTGCCCGGCTCGATCAGGGTCCCTTCGCCCTGGTCGAAGAAAGCCTGATGGATCAGTTCCAGGCTCGTCTGGGAGAGGTCATTCGAATCGGGAATCGGTCGTTTCGAATCGCCGGACGCCTCAAGCAGATGCCGGGCGAGTTCCTGGGCAGCAACCTGGTCGGCGGCCGGGTCTACATCCCCCTCGCCTATCTGGAAGAGACCGGGCTTTTGGGGTGGGGAAGCACGGCCTCCTACCGGGTCTATTTCAAGTTCGCAGACCGGGTTGACCTGGCGGCGTTGCTTCAAGGGATCCGGCCCCAACTGCTGGAGTATCGCCTGCGGGCCGAAACGGTGGCCGAGCGCAAGGCCCGCTTGGGACGAATCCTGGAGAATTCGGCGGATTTCCTGAACCTGGTCGGGTTCATCGCTCTGCTGCTGGGGGGACTGGGCGTGGCCAGCTCGGTCCACGTCTACGTCAAGCGAAAGGTGCCGACGGCCGCCCTGTTGCGCTGTCTGGGAGCCAAGGCGCCTCAGACGCTTTCCGTCTACCTCTGTCAGGCCCTGGCTATGAGCCTGGCCGGCATCCTTGGCGGCATCCTGCTGGGAGTGGGTCTGCAATATTTCCTGCCGGGCGTCCTGCAGGACTTCTTGCCGGTGGCCATTCCCTTCAACCTGTCGTGGAGCGCCTTGGCCTGGGCCGGGCTCATCGGATTGATCCTGGCCTGGCTGTTCTCGATTCAGCCGCTGTTGTTCGTACGCAGAGTCTCACCCCTGGCGGCCTTGCGGATGGACTATGAGGCCGGTCGACGGTCCTTCGACTGGGCACAGTGGCTGGTTCGGCTGGCCATTGTGGCCGCCATCCTGGGGTTTGCGCTGGTCCACACCCGTCGCTGGACGGATGCCGTGGCCTTTGTGCTCGGTCTGTTGATCTCGCTGGCGCTGCTGGCGGCGGCTGCACGGCTGGGCATGGTGCTTATCCGAAAGTTCTTCCCCGGCTCCTGGCCCTATCCCTGGCGCCAGGGATTGGCCAACCTCCACCGTCCCCACAATCAGACCGTGGTCCTGGTGCTGTCCATCGGCTTCGCCACCTTCCTGATGATGCTGCTCTACCTGGTGCACCAGGGACTGCTCGGTCAGATCCTGAGAGCGGCCGGCAGCGGTCAGCCCGACATGGTTCTGTTCGATGTCCAGGGGGACCAGAAGGCGGAGCTTGCCGACCTGCTGAAGGGATTCGGAGCACCCGTGCTTCAGGACGTGCCGGTGGTGGCCATGCGACTGCAATCGGTTCGCGGAAAGAGCGTTGCCCATTGGTTGAGAGACCCCGAAAACACCATCCCGGCCTGGGCTCTGAGACGGGAGTACCGGTCCACCTACCGGGGAGGGCTTCTGGAGAACGAGGAATTGCTTCGGGGGAGCTGGCCGGTTGGGAACGGGGAGGGTGACGGTCCCCCTCTGGTTTCCCTGGACGAAGGAATTGCGCGCCGCCTGGAAGCCGGCTTGGGAGACGAGCTGGTTTTCGACGTCCAGGGGATGCTGGTCACGACCCGGGTGGGCAGCATCCGCAGAGTGAACTGGCGCAAGGTCCAACCCAACTTTTTCGTGGTCTTCCCCCCGGGAGTGCTGGAGGAAGCCCCCCAGTTTCACGTGCTGGTGACCCGAACCGAAACGGGGCCCAGGGCCGCGGCCATCCAGCGAGAGGCGGTCAAGCGTTTCCCCAACGTCTCGGTCATCGACCTGGCGCTGATTCTGGAAACCATTGACGACCTCCTGCAAAAAGTCTCGTTCGTCCTTCGTTTCATGGCCCTGTTCAGTATCGTCGCCGGTCTGACGGTCCTGGTCGCGGTGGTGGGAAACAGCAGGTATCAGCGCCTGCGGGAAAGTGCTCTGCTAAGGATACTGGGAGCTTCCAGGCGCCAGGTATTTCTGATTCTCGGGGTGGAGTACCTCTGCCTGGCGGGCGTGGCGGCCTTGGGAGGGGTGTTGCTGGCGTGGTTGGGAAGCTGGGTTCTGGCCCGGCTGGTTTTCCAATCCCCCTTTGTGCCTGCTTTTCTCCCCAGTCTGGGGGTATGCCTGCTGGTGACGGCCGTAACCGTGCTCATCGGTGTGCTGACCAGTCGCGGTCTCAACAAGCTGCCCCCGCTGGAAGCACTGCGAGCCGGCGCCCATCGGCTATAATGGCCGGCAACTTTCCCGTTCGAGGACACCTGCAATGAGCAAAAGCAAAGAGAGTCCGAGCTACGCTCGCGGACCCGGGGACGCTCCCTTGCTCGATTCAACCATTGGAGCCATTCTGGACCGGACGGCAGCCGCCTATCCGGAGCGGGAAGCCCTGGTGGTGGTTTCCGAGGGCGTTCGCTTGCGGTGGAGAGAGTTCCTGGAAGAGGTGGACCGCGTCGCCCGTGGGCTGACGGCCATGGGAGTGGGGAAGGGACACCGGGTGGCGATCTGGGCGACCAACCGGTCCCAATGGGTCCTGACCCAATTCGCGACGGCGCGGATCGGCGCCATCATGGTCAACATCAATCCCGGTTACGGGTCGCGTGAGCTTCACTATGCCCTGGAACAGTCGGAGACTCAGACGCTCATCACCATTGCCGGATTCAGGTCGGCGAACTACCTGGAGATGATTTCCGAAATCTGTCCGGAAGCCGCCGCCGCGGGGCCGAAAGAATGGCGGTCCGATAGCCTCCCTCACCTGAGAAACCTGGTTCTGGCCGGAGAGGGGCAGCCCCTGGCGGGCATGGGCAGATGGGACGAGCTGGTTTCCGGCGGGCAGGCTGCCGGCACGGGAGAGACGGAGGGCGAAGCGGGAGTCTCCCTGAGCTCTCATGACCCCATAAATATTCAGTACACCTCAGGAACCACGGGCTATCCCAAGGGGGCCGTTCTCACCCACCACAACATCGTCAACAATGCCTACCTGGTGGGTCAGCGGATGGAGCTCACCTGCCGGGACCGTGTCTGCATACCGGTGCCCTTCTACCACTGCTTCGGCATGGTGCTGGGAAACATGGCCTGCGCCGTCCACGGAGCAGCCATGGTCATCCCCGGCGAGGCTTTCGACCCCTGGTCCACGCTGAAGGCGATCGAGGATGAGGCATGCACCGCTGTCTACGGGGTGCCGACCATGTTCATTCGAGAGCTGGAGCACCCCGAGTTCTCTCGGGTCGATCTCAGGTCATTGAGAACCGGCATCATGGCCGGCTCCCCCTGTCCCATCGAAGTAATGAAACAGGTGGTCGAGAAAATGCATTGCCGGGAGATGACCATTGCCTATGGACTCACCGAGAGTTCTCCGGTCATCACCCAGACCGGAGTGGGCGATCCACTTCGCACCCGCGTCACCACGGTGGGCCGGCCCTTGCCCCATACCGAAGTCAAGATCGTCGATCCCGGCTCCGGAGAGGTGGCGCCCAGGGGAACTCCCGGGGAGCTGTGCACTCGCGGCTACCTGGTGATGAGCGGCTATTACAGGAATCCGACGGCAACCCGGCAAGCGGTCGACCCGGAGGGTTGGCTGCACACCGGAGATCTGGCGACCCTGGACGAGGAGGACTACTGCAGGATCACCGGCAGAGTGAAGGACATGATCATCCGGGGCGGCGAGAACGTCTATCCCCGTGAAATCGAAGAGTTTCTCTACACCCATCCGGCGGTGAGCGACGTCCAGGTGGTGGGGGTTCCCGATGCCAGGATGGGCGAAGAGGTTCTGGCCTGGATCCAACTGAAGGAGACGGGGATGGTTAGTGTTGCAGACATCAGGGACTACTGCCGGGGGAAGATCTCCAAGTTCAAGATTCCACGCTACATCAAGTTTGTGGAAAGCTACCCCATGACCATTACGGGGAAGATCCAGAAATACAAGATCCGGGAAATCGCCATCCGGGAACTGGGGTTGGAAAAGATCTCCAATACGCCTACTGCCTGACGGGGCTCTATAAAGACAAGATCTCTCAACGGATGATTCCCGGGCACCAGCCTGGGGATCGAGTAAGCCGCGAAGCGGCGACAGCAGTTAGCCGTGGGCGTAAGCCCATGGAATAGCGTTCCCCCACCGAATTGAGCCGCGTAGGCGGCGGCAGCAATCCTCCCTGGAGTTGAATCCCAAGCAGGCTCGGGCGCCGCAAACGCGCTATTGCCGGAATTCCTCACCGTAGAGCCGCTTGTACAAATGGTAGTTGCGGTGAAAGATCTTGACGTAGTTCCTGGTCTCGGTGAAGGGAATGTTTTCCACGAACTCGGCCGCTTCCCGGTAGTCTCCCTCGCTGAGCCAAAGCGTGACAGGGTCCGGCCCGGCATTGTAGCTGGCCACGGCCCGGTCGATGTCGCCCTCGAACTGCGCCAATCGGTCGGCCAGGTACTGGCTTCCCAGGCGAATTTTCAGCCGCGGAAGGAAGAGATGGCCGATTGAGATGCGGTCATATCGAAGTTGGCGCGCCACCCGCCTGGCCGTCGGGGGGATGAGCTGCATCAGTCCCCGGGCCTGCGCCACCGACACGGCCTCGGGATCAAAGGCCGATTCCTGGCGGACCAGCGCCACCAGCATATAGGGATCGAGCCCGTGTCTTCGCCCTTCCCGGGCAAAGAGCGGGGCGTATTCGATGGGAAGGAGCAGCCGCCAGATTTCTCTGGGAAGGGTGGCGAAAGACCGGTAGACAAACCCCGGGAAGAGTTGCTGCAAGTGGGAAGTGGAGGCCCGGTAGCGGCCTCCCCGGTGGAGGAGCATGGCTGCCTGAAGCTGTGTGCCTCGCGTGTTCGGGCTGGTTCGGAGGAATTCCCCGGCGGCGGCTTCGAACATCTGGATCAGGCCAAGCGTCCTGACTCTGGCGGATAGCCTTTCGGGTAGGCCGGGGACCTGGGCGGCGGGAGAGGAGAATCGAGCGGCGGTGCGGCGCTTGAAACGGTCCAGTATCCCGGAAAGTGTCGGCTCCAGCGCCGACAGGTCTGCCTTGGTCGGCCGGTTTCCCGCCAGGCGCTCCCTGGACCGATGAGCATAGTAGTGGTTGCTGAAAAGCTCGGTGATTGCCTGGTAGATGGCTCGGGCTTGGGCGGAATCGCCGGAATTTTCCCGGATGCGAGCGGTCCAGTAGAGAGCGGCCGGCCGGTGAGGCGAGCGTGGAAACCGTTCCAGGTGTTCCGCGAACAGGGCGAGAGCCCTGCGATGGTTGCGTTGCCTGTAGTGGTACCAGGCCACACGCCAATGGGCGCGGGTGACCCGTCGTCCGCTCGAGAACCGGTCGGCCATCTTGCGGTAGTACCGGTTGGCCTCATCCAGTTCGCGTTTGACCAACCGGGAGTTGGCCAGGCTGAACCAGGCTCTCTCCAGCCAGGAGGATTTGGGATAACGCTGTTCCAACTGATGAACGGTTCGCCGGAAAGAGGCGTCGTCCTCGAGTCTGCGGTAGTTCTCGGCCCGATAGAACATGGCCTGAGGCTGCAACGCGTATTTGGACGGCAAGGCCTGTAACGTTTTGAGAGATTCTCGTTGCCTCCTGGAGTGAAATTCGGAAATGGCCCGCCACAACTGAATCCGGGCCTTTTCGGCGGGTGAGCCGGTCGCTTCCAGGGCTGCGTTCAATGCCTCCACCGCCAGTCGGTAGCGTTTCCCTTTGAAGAGCTCTTCCGCCCGCGCTCGCTTCCAGCCCGGCGGGACCTCGAAGGACTCCCCGGGGTGGTCGAGTTGCAGGCGCGTGATGGCCGCCAGAGCCTTCGGGCTCACCCGGCTCAAGGGAAACCGGTAGTGCAGGCGGAGGTAGCCGTCGATGGATTGCCGGGTTTCCCCCATGGACTCGTGAGCCGACGCGGCGTAGAAGAGCGCCTCGGCAGACTTGGATAGGTGGGGCCAATCCCGATGAGAGTCGAAAATCAGTTGAGGGTTTCCAGCCAGCAGAGCGTCTTCCCAAAGCAAACCGATGGCCCGCCTGGCGAGATGGCCTCGTGGAAACCGTCTCAGGTAGGTCAGCCACTCCTCGATGGCACGCGCGGGACGGTTGAGCTTGTGCAGGACCTCGGCGTGGTGGAAGAGGATGAAATCCGGGATGGGAACCTGGTCGGCGCCGACCAGGGCCAGTTCCAGCGCGTCCAGCGCCGATTCCAGGCGATTCTCCTGAAGGTCCCGGAATCCCAGCAGGTAGTAGCCGAGGGCGGCCAAAGGACTCTGCGGATTCTGTCGGCCGAACTCCAGCAGCTCCAGCCGGGCGGAAGACGAATTTCCATCCACAAAATCGCGGCAAAGCTGCTCGAATCGGACCTCTTCCGAACCCTGGGCCAGGGCTCTGACGCCCCAACCGCCGGGGAACAGAAGCAGGAATAGCAGGACCGTGGCCCCTCCCCGGTGCAGGCAGGAACATTTCTCGCCACGAGTTGCACTCTTGAGAAAGGCGCAGAGAGAGAGGGTCGTGATTACCGCTATTTTGGGGAGGCGCCGCATTTCGGAAAGGTGCCCCTGAGTCGCCGTCTGGGCAACCAATTGTAACACACTATTTATAAAAGACTTACGAGTGATTTGGGTACGTGGAGGGTTTGGCAGGCTCTCAGTAGGGCTCAATGCGCACCTGTGAGCGGCGCTGAGCACGAATTCGGGGCCGGTGGAGCCGCTAGCCGGGCCATGCCGGTCCGAGAAGGCGCATGAAGCCGTCAGGTGGGCTTGCGGCGCCGCAGGGAGCCCCGATCTGACTGCTGCCGAAGGGACTCGACTTCGGGTGACGCGGCGCAGATCACCTGATTTCAAGGTGCGTTTGTGAGCGGTGACCGAGCGCCGTCGGCGCGCACTTCACACCCGCCTGTCCACCGCACTCCGCCGCTTGTCGATTCTCCTTCCGTTTGATTCCGCCGTGCGGTTAAAGTATCCTTCTATGCCGTCTTCCGGCAAGATTTGGGGGGGGGTAGTGCTTCCAGGACAGATGCAGTTGAGGGATCGGAACGTTGGGTTTGTTGCGACGATCGATCGCGCCGGCGTGGCGTTGTCTCTCTCCTGCGGTTTGCACTGCATATTCACTCCGCTGCTGATCGGAGTTGCGGCCGGTTTGCCCATCGGCTGGCTCTATGACGAGTCCACGGAGGTGCTGCTGCTCGCCGCCGCGGTCCTGACGGGAGCCTTGAGCCTTGGACCGAGCTACTGGCGACGCCACCGCCGCACACGCTGCCTCGCCATGTTCGCCGTCGGAGTTGGTTTGCTTGCTCTGGCCAAGCTCGGGCCGGTCGGGGAGCGATGGGAGCCTTGGACTGTCGCCTCCGGCGCGACATTGCTTGCCACCGCTCACCTCGTCAACCTCCGCCTCTGCCGGCAGTGCGCGCGATTTGAAGCCGAGGAGCCGTTCGCGTGATGCGCCGACCGTTACTGCTGCTGCTGGTACCACTGCTGGCGCTGGGGCTGTGGCAGATTACCTATGCCGAGATCCACTGCGCCTTTGAAACGGAGGATTCCGAAGAAGCTTGCTGTGAGCTTTGCCACCTGAGTCGTTTCGCACTGATCGTTTGTAGCGCCCATCGGCTGTTCTCCCCAACTCCAACCTTCCACTCCAAAGACATCCTTCCCCACCGTGCTCCCCTGGTCACAGTCTTGCGGCTCAGCCAGGGACGCGCACCTCCCCTCTGATTCTCGTCCACGTTCCTTGTCCAGCGGCCCCGCAATAGCGTGCGCCGCCAATAGCATTGTGAGCGAGTGAAAGGGGAATTGTGTTGAATAGCGCGATGAAAAGAGTGGTGTGCGCCGTTGTAGCGGCGCTGTTGACTGTGTGCGTGGTCCGAGGCCAGGAGTCAGCCTCCATCGAGGGCAAGGTTCTGCTCCAAGAGACCGGAGAGCCTGTCGCGGGGGTGACCGTCATTATTCGGGAGAGCGGGGCGTTGACGATCACCGACCGACAGGGTGAGTTCAAGTTCGAGGGTGTAGAGCCAGGCCGCTACCATCTGAGCGCCCAGCTCGATAGCGCTTTGCGGAGCGTTTCCCAGGTCGTCCAGGCCGCGCCTGGAGAAACGGCGCGGCCGCAACTGATGCTCTCGTTCTCAACCCAGAGAACGGAGATCACGGTCAGTGCAACGGGGAGGCCCGAGTCCGCCTTCGAAACATTCCAATCCACCCATTCGCTGACCTTGCTCGATCTGGCTCGCGCGGAGACCATCGCCGCCGGCCTCGGCGAAGCGATTGGCAATCAGCCGGGCACGGGAGTCGCCTGGCGGGGATTCGGACCCGGCTCGTCACGACCTCTGATCCGCGGCTTCGACGGTGATCGGGTGTTGATTACGACCGACGATCTGCCCACCGGCTCCATCTCTTCGAACTCCGGCGACCATGCCGAGACATTCAATCCGCTCGCATTCGAAAGAGTCGAAGTGGTCAAGGGTCCCGCGACGCTGCTCTACGGCAGCAATGCCATGGGCGGCGTCGTCAACGCCATCAGCAGCCACGCGGGCTTCAGCTCGCATCCGGACGGTCTGCAGGGCTACCTGCAGGGCTCGGCGGGCACGACCAACGCGTTGGGCGGAGGAGCGGCCGGCTTGGACTACGCTCAGGGTGGGTGGCGGTTCTGGGGCGGTGCCAACGGCCTCCGAACCGGGGACTATGACACCCCCGCGGGACCGATCGAAAACTCGCGGACCCGCTCGGCGAACGGCTATGGCGGCTTTGGATGGTTTGGCGACCGCGCCTTCGTCAGCTTCGGCGTTCGCACCAACTACGGCGCCTATGGGAATCCTTTCGCCGGGGATTTTCACGGCCATCATCACCACGACGACCATGACGAGGAAGGCGAAGATGAGGACGGCCACCACGAGGAGGAAGGCGAGGATGAGCACGACCACCATGAGGAGGAAGGCGAAGAATTCCACGACCATGATGAAGAGGAAGGCGAACACGAGGACGAGGAACTCCGCATCGATCTCGAGATGCGCCAACAGGCCTACCAGGTCAACTGGGGGCTACGAAACCTCGGACCGGTGCTTGACAGCTTCGTGATGAAGTTGAACTACGCGACCTACCAGCACGAGGAGATCGAATTCGAAGGCAGCCAACGCCGTATCGGAACCCGTTTCGACAATGATCAATTCGTCTATCGGGGCGTCTTCGAACAGCAACGTCGGGGGCCGCTGACGGGTCGTTTCGGATTCTCGGGCCTGGAGCGTGACTACTCTGCTTCGGGTGAGGAAGCGCTTGCACCGCCTGTCGATCAGCAGTCGTTCGCACTGTTTGCCCTGGAAGAACTGACCTTCGAACGTGTCAAGCTGCAGTTCGGCGGCCGCTTGGAAACCTCTCGCTACAATCCCGCGTTCCCCGAGCGAGCGCACGGTCATGCGGAAGAGGCTGGACACGAGGAAGAACATCACGACGAGGAAGAACATCACGAGGAGGAACATCACGAGGAGGAAATTCCCGACGCGGTTCGACGCCGATTCACAGGCGCCTCCGCGGCGGCCGGCATCCACATGGACTTGTGGCAGGGCGGGGCCTTCGTCGCCAACTATTCCCACTCGTACCGAGTCCCGGCACTCGAGGAACTCTACAACCTGGGACCGCACGTGGGCACATTGATCTACGAAGTGGGCGACCCCGGTCTGACGGCCGAGCGCGGCAACGGAATCGATCTGTCCCTGCGTCAACAAGCGGGACGAATCGACGGCGAAGTCAATCTCTTCTACTATGACTTCAGCGACTTTGTCTTCCCCTACGCAACCGGCGAGGAAGAGAGCGGCCTGCCCGTCGTCAACTTCATCCAGCGAGACAGCCGGTTCACGGGAGCGGAAGCGAGGCTTGGCATCGGTCTCCGTCCGGACTTCCGGCTCAATCTCGGCCTGGACCTGGTGGACGCTCAGGATACCGAGACTGGCACTCCGCTGCCGCGCATCCCTCCCTTGCGCGGCCTGATCGGTCTGGGATACCGATACAAGGGGTTCAGCTTGAGGCCCGAAATGGTACTGGCCAGTCGACAGAGTCAAACCTTCGACCTTGAGACGCCGACGGCCGGATACGCCCTGTTCAACCTGCGGGCGTCGTACACGATTCCGACACCGGGAGCGATTCAGCAGTTTTCGGTCGACGTCTTCAACGTCGGGGACCGGCTTTACCGAAACCATTCATCGTTCATCAAGGATCTCGCGCCTGAGATGGGGCGCGGCGTCCGATTCAGCTACATCGTGCGGTTCTTCTAATGCCAATGACCAAACGGATCCGATCAATCGACATTGTCATCGTGGGTGCGGGGGCTGCCGGTCTCGGCATGGGCGTGACGCTACGCGACCTCGGAATCGAGAACTTTGTAATCCTCGACCGCGCCGCGGTCGGTGCCTCATTCCTGCGTTGGCCGCGGCAAACGCGCTTCATCACGCCGTCGTTCAACAGCAACCAGTTCGGTACCTTGGACCTGAACGCCGTCTGCCTGCACACCTCGCCGGCTTTCTCGGTCGGCGTCGAGCACCCCACGGGAGCGGAGTACGCCGGCTATCTGCGAGGGGTTGCGAAGCATTTCGACTTGCCCGTACGGACCGGGGTCGACGTTCTCTCGGTCTCTGCGAGAGGTCGACCCAGGGAGTTTCGGGTGGAGACGAGTCGCGACGACTTCCGCGCGCGGTTCGTTGTCTGGGCGGGCGGCGAAATGCAGTACCCGCGGACCCGCGGCTTCCACGGCGCCGAGCTTTGCCTGCACTACTCCAAGGTGACCTCGTGGGACGATCTCAACGGCGAGGAAAGATGCATCATCGGCGGCTCCGAGAGCGGCATCGACGCCGCCGTCGGGTTGGCCGCCACCGGTCGACGAGCCGTCGTCTTCGACCGCGAGCAACCGTGGGAGCGAAAAGGCTCGGACCCCAGCCAACTGTTGTCGCCCTTTACGAAGGAGCGTCTGAATTCGGCTATTGACTCGGGTCGGGTGAAGCTGCGCGGCGGCCGTGGGGTCATCGGCGTCCGTCGCAACGACAACGGCTATCAGTTGGCGCTCGATAACGGCCGCGTAATCCACTGCGCCGAGAAGCCGATCCTGGCCTCCGGATTCGTCGGTTCGGCAAGCCTCGTTCGCCCGTTGTTCGAATGGCAAGATGACGAGTTTCCGCTGCTGACGGAAAACGACGAGTCCACCGTGACGAAAGGGCTGTTCCTGGTCGGGCCGCAGGTGCGCCAAGGCGATATCATCTTCTGTTTTATCTACAAGTTCCGCCAGCGCTTTGCCGTGGTGGCCAACCAGATCGCCCGCCGCATGCGGGTCAGCACGGAACCGCTCGAGGAGTACCGCCTCTACGGAATGTACCTCGACGATCTATCCTGCTGCGGGGATGAATGCGCGTGTTGAAGGAGCCGTGAAAATGCTCCAAACGTCAATTCGAACCGTGGTTCTGTTGGGTAAGGGAAATGTCGGCAAGACGCAACTGGCCGCATCGCTGGCCGGCGCGTCCAACGCTGCCTCGAACTTCCGAGGCGCCAACGTCGGTTGCGACTCCTACCGGGTGGACGACTGGGAACTGATCGACACACCCGGGCTGCTGAGAAGCTCCGATGTTGAGACCACCCGACTGGCTCTGGAGCGGCTGCGTGGCGATGATACCGTCCTGCTGGTCGCCCAGGGAACCGAACTGGACGCAGACTTGGCCGACCTGCTGCCGCTCGCAGCGGGTCGACTCGGTGCACTGGTCGTGACCCATCGGGATCGCCTCGCCCGGCCGGAAGTGGAGGCGCGGCTGGGAGAGCTGGCGCTCAGGACGGGTTTGCCGGTGGTCATGGTGGACGCTCGACGACTGGACGCCAGCGATCGTCTAGGGCTGATGCAGGCGCTGGAAGCGCCCGGCCCGATCCCTGCCGAAGCCGGTTTGAGCTTCGGAGATCTGATAGCTCGTCCGCGCCCTCTCTTCCTGGATCGCTCCGCCCTTGGGCCTCTCTGGGGGCTGCTGCTGTTGTTGACGCCCACCTGGGTCGCGGTGGACGCCGCCAACCGTCTCGCGAGTCGCATCGACCCCTGGGTCCGCGCCCGGACTGAGCCGCTGGCCGGGTTGCTGACGAGTTGGCCGGAGCCGTTCGCGGAGATCCTGGCTGGCGATTACGGCTTTGTCACGATGGGGCCGCTGCTGCTGGTGTGGGCGACTCCGGTGGTCGTGCTCCATGCGCTGCTGATGGGTGCGTACAAGGCGAGCGGCCTGCTCGATCGCCTGACAAACGCCATGAATCCGTGGCTGCGGCCGTTCGGCATGACGGGCCGGGAGTTGGCGCGG
>JAJECY010000301.1 GCA_022821775.1 Acidobacteriota bacterium | reverse complement strand
ATGGAGCAGGTCGAGGCCGTGGTGGAGGCCGGAGACACGCTACCCCAGAAAACCACCCACTTTCACCCCAAGCTCATGGAAGGCCTGGTGTTCGCCAAACACCTGTGAGGATCACGGAAACAGTCTCTCTTCGAAGAGAGTTGATCGCTGCTTAGCCGGGTTGCCGGGGCGGCGCAATTGGCTCACAAGGGTTGGTTTGTTCGCAAATCCCCGTGTTGCCTCTGCGGTTGATATACAATAAGCGCGAATCAAAATGAGGAAGTCTATCACCCATTCAGAAACGAAGCGATGATGGTTTGCGAGGCTTTATTGAATGACTACTGTCGTTTCATTCATCAACTACAAGGGAGGAGTTGGGAAAACCACTACGGCCTATCACGTTTCCTGTTCGCTGGCTCAACACTTTCGTCAGAAAGTGCTCATGATCGATATTGATCCACAGACAAATCTGACGTTTCTGTGTGCCAGTCCCACGCAATGGCAGCGTCGTAAGAGAAACGTAGGGACGATAAAGAATTTGTATAGTCAATATACACAACGCCACGCACTCGACGTGCGGAGATTCATTTGGAACGACGCCGTCGTCATTGGGCGATATCCAATTTCTGGACTAGATATGATCCCCTGCGATATAGATCTGCTCGGCGAAGATCTCGGTGGTGGTCAAGTCGTTGGCACATTCCCCACTATGCAGGCAATTAGACAGAATGCACAACAATATCTGAGAGAACGGTCGTTTTTAATGAAGGTAATAGACGCGGTCCGTGATAGGTACGATTGGGTATTAATCGATTGTCCGCCGAATTTGTATCTGATGACTCAGAACGCCCTTCACGCCAGCAATTACTACGTTGTAACCGCTATTCCCGACCACTTATCCACCATTGGGTTGAGTATCCTAACCCAGAAGATAAGAAATATAGGGGATGTTATTTCCGCGACGCAACCGCTGGCGGGATCAAAGGGCACCCACACGGTGGCAGATCTGGGAGCAATCGTATTCGTCAAGGTTCGTATTGGCGGAAGCATGATAACGACCACACACGATACGACTATGCGCGATATAGCTTCAGAAGAGTTCGCACGAGACAAGGTGGTTCCAAAATATACAACCGAATTGATTGGGTACAGCGAGGCCGCCGAGAATCGAGTTCCTGTTTGGGAACATGATTCAGAGAATGCACGTCGGGCAGCCCAAAAAAATGAGTATCCTGAGATTACGCGAGAATTGATTGCTAGGCTAAGGAGGCCGTCACAGACGTGACTAAGCAGGCAGCACACTATCGAACAGATTCCCTGTTTAAGGGTCTTAGGGCTCTACTCAGTTCTCTTCCATCAGAAGAGGAGAAGGGTGAACTTATACGAACGCTAAGCGCAGCTCAGAGTTTCTTGGAGGAATTCCGGCTGTTGGTCGAAGCGGTTCCAACAATGGAGTCGAGCCGGGAACTAACGGAAGGTCTGTCACGCCTTGATATTCTGGTGGAGCGGGCGGACAAGGACGCTGGAATGCGTCGACTCCTGGGTTTAAGAGGGGCAACAGGAGCTGATGGCAAGAAGACCGTCAACCGCGAAGGGGTCGAGGCACAGGCCCGACAATTAAAGCTACAACTGATCCAGCGCGATACATCGGACGTATTGGCGTCACTTAACCAATCTAGGCAGTCCTTAGCGATTTTGACTAAATTGGCAGCTCTTCTTGGTATGCGGACCCGCAGCAAGGAACGGAAGTCAGAATTGATAAAGCGGATAGCAACTCATATCGAGAACCAACGAGGATACCGGCTGTTGCGGGGTGAAGATTCAGACTCCAATGATCGTGTACCTTCCAAGGCATAACGAGTAAGCGAATAAAGTTCCAACCAGGGAGCTCAAAGCGGAAAGAGAGCGAATCGATGTTTAGTTCGCGGCGAACTGTGTGAGCAAAGCCACTCTGGCAAGCCCTTAGATCCTCTTCTGGGCCGTATTCTTGATGCAGTCACTCCACACGTTTCCCATGCAGACCTCCCTCCTGCTTCGTTTCAAACCCTTTGATCTGCCCCCCGACAAACGGTCCAGTTTGAGAGTGAATTGAATTCGCTGACGGGTGGTTTAGTTTGTGCCCGGCAACGTCTTGCAGTTTCGGGAACCCCTTCCAAGAGAATATGGCCCTGAGACAGGATTCTAATCAGCGTGTGATCGATCACCTTCTCCTGTTCTACGATGACCCTTCCCCCCCCTGATTTTTTCAGAGTCATCAGGCACGCACTTTCCAGCTTAACGTTGTCACGTTTTGCCTCTGTGTCGGCATGTATGCCCGTACCGCCGCCTCAGGGGGTGCACTGGCTGAAAACAAGCCCTATTGCCGCCTGAGTCCGGCAACCTGGCGAGAAATGCGGGCCGAATATTGGCCAAAAGGATTTCTTGCGCGACAACGGCTCCCGCCCATAGCCTGGTTGGAGAGAGGGTCAGCCGGCTGTCCGGGGCGTGCCCCGAAACCAGGCCGCGAAGCGGGCAAGGCCCTCTTCAAAGGGGACCTTGGGAGCATAGCCCAGCACCGCGGCCGCCTTGCCGAGGTCGGCGTGGGTGAAGGGCATGTCGGCGGAGTGAGTCTCCTGCATGCGAAGACGGGCCGGCTTGCCCAGCGCTTTCTCCAGAAGGTGAACCATCCGTTTCAGCGGGATCGGGTTGCCACTGGCGAGATTGAACACTTCGAAGCGACCTGTCAGGGGCAGAGCGGCCGTAATTCCGTCCACGATGTCGTCGACGTAGGTGTAATCACGCCGTGAGCTGCCGTCCCCAAAGAGTGTGACCGGGCAGTTGTCCTCGATGGCTCGCGCAAACTTGTGAATGACCAGGTCGGGACGCTGCCGTGGTCCGTAGACGGAAAAAAAACGAAGACAAGTGACCTCGAGCCCATAGAGATGGGCAAAGCAGTAGCAGAGCTTCTCGCCGGCCAGCTTGGTGACTCCGTAGGGGGACAGGGGATCGAGTCGGTTCTCCTCTTCCGAAAAAGGCGCCCGGCTGGTCCTGCCGTAAACCGAGCTGGAAGATCCTAAGATGAACCTCCGGCACATGCCCCGGCGGGCCAGTTCCAGCAACCCCAGCGTGCCCTGCAGGTTGACCCGTTCATACAACAGGGGTTGGGCCAAGGACGACCGAACGCCCGTTCGCGCCGCCAGGTGAATAAGAATCTCGTAGGTTTTCCCCGACAGGGCCGATTGCAGCTCGTCGGTGTTTGCGATGTCCACCTGGAGAAAGTCGAAGCTTCCCTGCTCGGACACCTGCCGCAGGTTTTCTCGCTTGAGACGGGCAGAGTAGGCGTCGTTGAGGTCGTCCAGGATGGTGACCCGGGTTCCGGCGCCAACCAGCCGTTCCGCCAGGTGCGAGCCGATGAAACCGGCGCCTCCCGTAAGCAGAATGGGGGTTCCCGGAGAGAGTCCGGGAGAGGAGGTCAATGGATCTCCAGCATCCGGTCCACCGCCCGCTTGGCTTTCAGCCGGATTTCCTCCGGGACATCCACGACGTAACGGTTCTGAAGGAGGGACTCGAGGGTGTCCTGCAAGGTGATCTGATTCATGTGGGGGCAGCGAACACTGCACAGGCGGAGCATTTCCTTGTCGGGGTTTTCGGCCGCGACGTTGTCCGCCATGCTGCATTCGGTCAGCAGAAGATAGCGGGGTGACCGGGCCTGCTCCACAAAGCGAATCATGGCCGAGGTGCTTCCCGAAAAATCGGCCGCCTCAACCACTTCCGGGCTGCATTCCGGGTGAGCCAGGACCACCACGTCGGGGAACTGCCGGCGCACGTTCTCGATATCTTCCACGTTGAACTTCTCGTGAACCTCGCACTTGCCGTGCCAGCCGAGGAGCTGGTAGTCCATGTGAGGATCCTGCATCTCCGTGGGGATGGGCCTGTCGGTGGGGAAAATGATGTGTTTGCCGCTTTCGCGAGCTACGTTTTTGGCCAGGTATTCGTCCGGAAGAAAGATTACGGTTTCGGTCTTGAACGATTCAATCACCGCCAATGCGTTGCTGGAAGTGCAGCAGACGTCGCTTTCGGCCTTGATGTCGGCGTAGGTGTTGACGTAGGTCACCACCGGAACGCCTGGAAAACGCTCGCGCAACTCCCGGACATCCTCGGCCGTGATGCTGGCCGCCAGCGAACAGCCCGCCTCCAGCGAGGGGATCAGCACCGTCTTCTCCGGGCTCAGGATCTTGGCGGTCTCCGCCATGAAGCGGACTCCGCAGAACACGATGGGATCGCCGTCGGCAGTTGCAGCCAGACGGCTCAACTCCAGGGAGTCCCCGGTGAAATCGGGCACCGAATGGTACAGCCCGGGCTCCATGTAGTTGTGCCCCAGGATCACTGCGCCCAGGTCGCTCTTCAACTGGTTGATGCGGCAAGCCAACTCGGCCTTGGCCCGGATTTCAAAATCAGGCAGGACATCGTGCAGCTTCTCCTGCAGGAGCTGATAGGTTTGCGAAGCGTCTTGGGTCATTGGACTTCAACCTGCCGGCGAGCGGATATTGGGGAAGCGGCATATACTGCCACAGTGCAGTATAACGCCGAACCTGACTTGAGGCAATCATCCCCCGTCGTGGCCATGCAGTCGCAGTTCCCGGCGCCAGCGGGCGTAGGCTGCGATGTCTTTCCATTTTAGGTTGCCGAGGCTCTGATCTCCGTAGTTCGTCTCCATTCGCCATCGAAGGTAGTCTCTGGGCGGGAAGGGGAGGAAGGGAAAGCGGCGATACCAGCGTCGGTCGCGGAAGGTCCAGCAGATTCGAATGAGTTCCAGGAGGATGGTCACGATCGGTCTTCCGGGAAACGGTTCATGGTTCAGGAAAAATCGCGCAGGGTCCGATCGTTGCGGATTTCCTTTTCCAGTCGTTCGGCAAACTGCAAGTTGTATTCCCTGTGCTCGGGGGACGGGCGGCAGTCCCGGTACTTGGCGTAGCAATGGTAGCAGACGGTCAACTTGGGAAACTTGCGGAAGTACCGGTCAAAGCCCAGCAGACCCGGAACCAGGCTGATTCCGTAGGTCCAGTAAGCCAGTCCCACTCCCAGCAGCAGATAGACCAGCCCCATCAGCTTTCGCGGTTCCTCCCGCACGTAGAAGTCTCCTTGGCCGCAGACCGCGCAGCGGTCGACGCGGTTCCCGTTGAGGTGCTCCCGGGTAAACCGCAGGGGCTGCACGGCGCCGCAGGATCGGCAGGCCAGGGGAGCACTCTTCTCCCGCGGTCTGGCATGGCACTCCCGATAGCAGCGCCGGCACAGAAAGGTAATGCGCATGGTCAATCCTCAATGCCTTCCCTGCCCTGCCATTCCACCCCGGTACTCGCGGGACGATTGCAACAACATTGTAGTCGCCACGGTCCAACTCCCCTTGTCAGATGTCGAGGAACACCTGCAACCAATAGCCCGAAGCGCGCCTGCGAATCTGAAGCTGGTGGTAGGTGACGGCCTTGACGTCCAGCCGGACGGCATGGCGCCCTGGATCGAACGGCTCTCCTCGGACCTGCGCCTCCAGGAATCGGGACGATAACCGCTCAATCTCGAAGTGTCGTGGGGCGAACTTCAAACCGTCGTAGAGGTATAGCACCTCGGTTAACCACCTGACCAGAAGTTGCTGGCGGTCTCCCGCCTCGATTCTGACCGGACTGGATTCCACCGGCCGGACGGAAGCCGGGTCGAGAATCACCGAGGTGAGCCCGTAAGCTCCCTGCTCGAAGGCTTCCGACAGCGTCTCGCCGCGAGCTTCGATCCCCAGGTCGGCGGGATGGTCAAGGATCAGGTATTCGGCTTCCATGGGGTTTTCCGGTTTTCCCGCCTCCGTCCGCGATGCGCAGACCGGCCGGGGACGGGTCAGCCGGGAAGATCCACCCACAGGGAATTGTTGCGGGCGGTAATCTCCTCCACTTCAGGCCCGACCAATAGTTGCAGGTGAAGCCTTGGACCGCCGCCAGCGGACCGCAATCCGCTGAGCGGGACAACAATGGTTTTCGGGTGAAGGTCAAGGGGAGCCGGCAGCGAGGAGATCGGGCGTTCAAGAATCACGTCCCCCCTGGCATTCCGGATCTGTAGCCTGAAGGGGGGCGACGGAGCCGAACCCAGGTTGTGAAGAGTCACTTCTCCCCGGTCGCTGTCGGCCTGGTATCGAAAGTCTTGCGGGCCCAGGGCCAGGTCGGGAAGCTGCCAGATCGGCGTTCCCCTTGCCTCCTGCCTGATTTTGACGATGGTCGTTTTGCCCCCGCGCAGCGTCAAGGGGACGGAACCGTGGCGCTTCAACCTCATTGTCCTGCGGTTGAGTCCGAGATCGACCTGGCCGTCGTCATTGAGATCCAGCCCTTCGGTGACTTCGTAGGTACCGTTCTCCAACCGCCAAACCCGCAGCCGGACGTCGTGCAAGGTTTCTCCCAGGTTGAAGACGGTGACCTCCAGCTCGTCGGGCTTGGCCAGGGAGACCAGGGCGGCCACCTGCCCCCGCGTGTTTTCCCAGCTCAACACGTGCCCCGCGTAAATCTGTGGGTCTGCGTGGGCGATTCCACCCAGGCGTGCCCGCTGGGTGGCCCGGTGGGGAATATGGACTCCGGCCGTGCTCAGCTCCGCCTCGGTCAAGAGAATCCGGTTCTGTTCCAGGTGCTTGAGCAGCGCTGCCTGGTAATCGAGCAGGTAGTCCCTTCTACCGGTAGCCTCGAAAGCATATTGACGCGCCAGCAGCCCCGCCTCCCTGAAGTGCAGGTGGCGGTTCCACAGGTTCAGTTTGGGGAGCAGCCGCAGAAAGGGAGCGGGTCCGGCAGCCTCCGACAGGAACGGTTGCCAACGCGCCGCGACCGTCTGGGCGGTATCCGTGTGGCCGGACTTCACCAGTCTGCTCAGAGGCCACAGGTATTCAGGGTCGCCGGTCAGCCGAAAGACTCCCCACATCAGGTCCAGCAGCGGTGGACCCGGCAATCCTCGGCTCACGGTCTCGTCAGTGGGAAACTGGATAGCCAGGGTCAGCCGCGGATAGCGGTCCTTCTGCCAGTGGTCCAACCGAGCCGCTGCATATTCCTGCAACTGATCAACCAGGATCGGGTTGCGATTGTAATCGGCCAGCGCCAGGGCCGAGTGCCACAGGAGAGGACTCCATGCCTCCTCCCGGGCATAGATTCCCTGCCGGACCGATTCGGTAGCGCTCATCCGGGAGGATTGAAAATGGCGGTGATCCGCCGGGTTGGCGGCGGTCAGGCGATCCAGGTGGCGGGACGTCTCCATCAGCATTTCGATCCAGCGAGGGTTGCCGTAATCAAGCAGAGTCAGCATCGGAGCCAGATTCAGGCCGGCCAGGTAGGCCTGACGGACAGGTTGGACCTGGCGGTTCAAACCCATTTGCAGGGTCCCGTCGCGCAAACGGGCTTCGATCAGGGAGACCAGGGATTGCTTGAGCCGGGGAGCCGGACCATCCATGAGTGCAATCCCCGGCCAGTGAGCGGCCAGCCGGGTGTCGCCCTGTAGTCCGCCGCCGAAGGCGCCGCTCCGGAGTTGCCGGTTTTCTATCCACCAGTGGGCAATGTGCCGGAAGTGGTCCACCAGCCGTTTCTGTTGGACGGCCCATTGGGGGTAGGCGGGGGGCGAGGGAGATTTCTCTCGATATTCGGGCGGGATCGAATCGGGTTGCAGCAGTCCCTTGAAGGAAAGCCCCAGTGGATCCTTGGGCCTGGATTGCAGCAACCCTTCCACCAGCCGGAAGGTCTCGTCAACGCTGCTGAAATTTCGGCGGGCCGAGGCAAGGTCCATGGACATCCAGTCCAATCGTCGGGTCAACCTGCGCAGCCCCTGGCGGATCAACAGGTAGCGATCGGCAAACAGATCGGCAGGCCGGGCTTGCTTGCCGGGCAATCGCCACTCAGTCGCGGTGCGCATCTCGATCTCCGCGTTCTCGAAATGCTTTCGGGCAAAGTCGATGCGGTCACTGGCAACGGTCATCCAGAGGGGCTGACCCGCGGGGAGAAAGCAATCGCCGAGATCGAGCTCGATTTCGGCCGGCTCTTCCGCCGACCAACGGAAATCCAGGGATACCACGTCCCGCTGGGGGAGGATGGGGTCCTTGACCGTCCATCGCACCCGGGACTCCAGCGAGGTGTCCTGCCCGGCCCCGTCCAGACGGATACGGATGGCCTTCACAACCGTGTGGCTCAAGAGGGGGGGCAGAAAAATGTGTCGGAAGCCCTGGGTGGGAGAGGTTTCCAGCGGGGCGGAGGGCGCCTGGTAGCTTTCTTCGGGGACAGCCACCCAGGCTTCCCGATCCCGGGGAAGAAAGGCCGTACGCAGATTCGTTCGTCGCCCGAAGAAGGATCTGACCTGGCGGGCAGACTGTCCCGGTAGGCCGGCGGCCAGTTCCACGGGCAGCAGTCGAAAGGTCAGCCATCCGCTTTCAGCGCCTTCGGTCGCGTCCGCAGGGGCGTCCCGGACCGACAGCAGGGAGAATTCTCGAAGCTGCCCGGACTCTCTTTCCACTTCGATCCAAGGCACCGACAGAGGCTCGTCCAACAGCTTGACGGTCTCAACCCCCCTTTGTGGGGAAAGATCCCAAAGCAGCGGGCGCCGGCTTCCCTCGCTTGCATGGATCTTCCCCTTCAGGTTGCCATGCAGGCTGAGGTGGTTGAAGGTCTCCCGTGGAACCTCGAGTCGCAGGACTCTCCCCTCCTGCGGGTACCCTTTCATCGCCGGGGGCCAGGAGCTGTCGGAGAAGCCATCCACGGCTGCCGGCGAGTCCCGCTTGAGGTCCCGGGCGGACCGGAATCTCAGAGGCCGAATCGAGACCGGGGCGGTTAGCGGCAGCAAGGCCTCGGGATTGTTCCAACCAAAACGGTCGGCCCAGTGGCCGGAACGCAATTCCGCGTCGACCTTTTTCGCCGAGGGGTGTCGGCCGGCACGACCGGCGCCGAGCTGGGACAGGTTTGCAATCGCTCCGGGACTCAAGGCTTCCGCGAATGTCCGGAATTCGTCCATATAGGCCCGTCGCTCGTTGCTCGTCCGGTAATAGGGGGTCAGCGCCTGGGTGTGAATGCCGATCTGATCCAGCCACCTTCCAGAATGAAATTGTCCGAGGCGGTTTCCGACTTCCCGGCCGTCCATGTAAAAGCGAAGTCCTTCCAGCTCATTCCAGGTAAAGGCCACATGGAGCCAGCGACCGGCCACAACGCCGGGTTGAATTCCCGCATCCGCCTCCAGGAGTCGAGAGTCCCGGTCGAAGAGCCTCAACTTGAGCGTTTGGCCTGTCCAGAAGAGGTGAGCGAAGAGGTGTTGGGAGGAATGAAGCTGCCGGGTACTGATGCGAATGATCGAAAATGGGGACTTTCCCGGGGGCTCGTCCAGTTGCCACCAGAAGGACAAGGTCCCCTGTTCGGGGTAGATATTGCCGGGCGCGGCAAAGCTGAGCTGGGCCCCCCAGTCCAGGAACAGGGCTCTTCCCTGCCGGCCGCGCCTGGCGATGCTCGCCCCCCTGTTGCCCAAGGGAGCGGCGTCTCCCTCCGCCTGGTCGGCCAGGACCCTCTTTTCAAAGGAGGCGTAAAAAAGGGGCGAAGCGCTTCCCTCGGCCAGGGATTCCCGTGCAGAGACTGCCGGCAGGATCGCTGGAAGCAGAAGGAGAATGGCGCAATAGTGTCTTCTGATTTGCGTACTCACCGGGAGAATTGGCGGCGCTGTCGGCCAGAGCTATCGGATCCCGCCGAACTTTTCCTGGAGGAGCCGAATCTTCTCCGAGAAGGAAAGATTGGAAGTGTCCGGGAGAACTTCAGCCTCACGAGGTTTGGGTCGGTTCCGCTGAATGGCGGCGGTCTTGACCGCGGTCGCCTGGCGCTTCTTTCCATGGCGTCCTTTGCGGCCAACCGGTTTCCGTTCCGGCTTGCCCGAGCGCTGCTTTTCCTGGTGGTTGCCGGACTCACGGGTCGACGCCGCCTTCGGTTTCGGTGAGAGCACCCGCTGGGTTGTCTTCGACGGCTTTTTCTTTTTGCGCTTTCTGGAGTTTTCCTGGATCCGCAGGGCCTTGATGGAGAGCGAAATCCGGTTGGTGGCGGCGTCCACGCCAATGACCTTTACCTTGACTACCTGGCCTACGTGGACCGCCTGGTTTGCGTCCTGCACGAAACGGCTGGAGAGCTCGGAAATATGCACCAGCCCTTCCTGTTGCACTCCGATATCCACGAACGCCCCGAAGCTGGTCACGTTGCTCACGGTACCCTCAACCAACATCCCCTTTTGCAGATCCGAAAGTTCCTTGACATCCGTGCGAAACGAGGGTGGGACGAAGGCTTTCCGGCGGTCTCTCCCGCGACGGCTCAGTTCCCGCCTGATGTCCTGCAGCGTCGGCAGTCCGAACCGATCATCGGATAGCTTTTCCAGGTCCAATGCCTTGAGTTTCTCGGGATTTTCCATCAGTTCGGCCACGGTTGCCTGCAGCGATCCGGCCATTTCCTCCACCAGGCCGTAACATTCCGGATGAATGGCCGTTCGGTCCAGGGGCTGCTCGCTCTCGGGAACTCGCAGGAATCCGGCGGCCTGCTCATAGCTGGTGCCGGTAAGGCCCGGCACCTCCATCAGTTGGGAGCGTGAGGAGAAGCGGCCGTGCTGCCGGCGATATTCGACGATGTTCCGGGCCAACGAAGGGTTCAACCCGGCGACGTGAGCCAGCACTTCCGCCGGCGCCGTATTTACATCCACCCCGACCTGGTTGATGCAGGAGTCCACGGTTCCACTCAGAGTTCGCCTGAGGCGTTTCTGGTCGACCTCGAACGGTTCCGGACCCGCCACGATGGCCTTGGGTTGTATCTTTGCCAACTCGGCCAACGGATCCTGCATTCGGCGGGCGATGGAAATGGCTCCACGAACACCAAGATCCAGCTTGGGAAATTCCTTTCGCGCCGCCTCCGAGCCGGCATAGGCTGCCGTCCCGCCCTTGTGGACCATAGCGGAGAAGATCGTCTGTCGCTGGGACGGCTCCATCTCCCGGGAAGCCTGTTGAGTTTCGGTTTCAGTGGGTGCTGCTTCGGTCGGCGGTGGAGCGCCGTCGTCAGCCGGGCTTTCGGAAAGCGTCTCGCCATTCCGGTGGCTGCTTTCGGCGGCAGCACCGGCCGCACTCTCGGCCGCCGGAGAGGCCGCATCCCGGGAAGCCTGTTGAGCTTCGGATTCAGTGGGTGCTGCTTCGGTCGGCGGTGGAGCCCCGTCGTCAACCCGGCTTTCGGAAAGCGTCTCGCCATTCTGGTGGCTGCTTTCGGCGGCAGTACCGGCCGCACCCTCGGCCGCCGGAGAGGCCACCGGGGCGGAGTCCTCCTCGGGCGATGGGTCGGCCGGGACGCTTCCCGGGTCAATTTCCGCTTCGCTGTTCTGCAGGAGCGGGTCCGACACCGCCCCCGGATCCTTCCCGTCGGAGGCTGAAAGCGAATCTTCCCGGGGAGTGGGCTCCTCCGCACCCTCGGCCGCCGGGGCGGAGTCCTCCACGGGCGATGAGTCGGCCGGGACGCTTCCCGATTCAATCTTCGCTTCGCCGTTCTGCAGGACCGGGTCCGACACCGCCCCCGGATCCTTCCCGTCGGAGGCTGAAAGCGAGCCTTCCCGGGGAGGAGTGGGCTTCTCCACAGCCGCGATTGCCGGAGGTCGGCTTTCGGCTTCCGGGGTTGGAGGCTCACTTGCCGCCTGGCCGTCGACTTTCTCTTCCTTCTTGGAGGGAGACTCCGATCTGGCTGGCTTTCGGCGGACCAGAGAGAGGTCGAAGGAATGCCCGGAATGATACTTGGTCAGGAAACTCTTGACGAAACGCTCGGTCTCGCGCGACCCGACTCCATTGCCGATAGCGATGGCATGGGTTCCGTGACGTTGGATGAGCCGGTAGAGGATGGCCTCGGCCCGGCCGCTGTTCCTTCGAGGCAAGCCGGGAGCGAAGGTGGCGTGCTCCCGGTAGTCCCCGTTTTCGTCGATGACCGCTATCCTGCAGGTCGGCCGGGCTCCGGGATCGATTCCGATGACCGGAACTGACCCCACCGGGGGCGCCAAGAGCAAATTGGCAAGATTGGCTTGGAACAGTTTCAGCGCTTCGTTGTCGGATTTTTCCTTCAAGTTGGATCGGACTTCAGCCTGGAGGAGGGGTTTCAAGGAGTGGAAGTAGGCGTTCCGGATGGCTTTCTCCAGAAAGGGAACGCAGGGGGAATCGTTGTGGCGGATGGCCTTTTCCTTGATAATCCGTAGCGCCTTCTGATCGTCCAGCTCGATTTCAAGCGTCAGAATTCCTTCCCTGGCGCCGCGTTGCAGCACTGTCATGCGGTGAAAGGGGATCCGGGAGATTTCTTCGCGGACGTCGTGGAAACTGTCGTATCTGCTCTTTTTTCCCTGTTTCCCTTCGACGACCTTCGCAACCAGCATCCCTTCCGACGACATCAATTCCCTGAGAGCGCTTCGAATCGTCGCATCGTCCGATACCCACCGAGTCACAATGGCCAGGGCTCCTTCAATGGCCTCTTCCCTGGTGGCCACGCCCTTCTCTTCCGAGAGGTGCTCTTCGGCGACGGTGTCGACGGAGAATTCCCCGGGTTCCTGCTCCCACAGCTTTTTGGCCAGCGGCTCCAGCCCTTTTTCTCTGGCGGCGGATGCCTCTTTGCTTTCCTTGCGCTTGAACGGAGAGTAGAGATCCTCCAGCCCGCTCTTGTCGTAACAGGCCAGAATCCGGTCCTTCAGTTCGTCGGTGAGCTTGCCCTGCTCTTCAATTCTGGCCAGAATCACCTGCCGTCTCTTCAGCAACCCCCGATATCGGCCGTGGCCTTCCGCAATGCGGCGAATCCTGGGCTCGTCCAGGTTTCCCGTGAGCTCCTTGCGGTAGCGGGCGATGAAGGGGATGGCCAAGCGCTTTTCCAGCAAGTCCAGGGTGGAGGCAACCTGCTTGGGTGAAGCTCCGGATTCCTTGGCGATCTTTTGGAGTAGGGTGGGGGCCAGATCCATGCGGTTCGTTTCCTGCCAGCGGACCAACAATTATAGCAGAACAGGCTCAGGGGAGGCGTCGCAACTCGTTCGGAATCCCACGGCAGTTTCCGGGAGGGCTGGTGGTGTCAATCGTTCGTCATGGCCGAAACGCGTTCGGCCGCGCGGTCCAGCGCATTGGGGAGTCGACCGGGATCACTTCCACCCCCCTGAACCAGGGCAGGCGAACCCCCTCCCCTTCCCGAAATCATGAGGCTGCACTCCTTCATTACCGGGCGAAGATCGCCGGCAAGGGACTCACTGCGGGCCAGGAGTACTTGCGCCTGTTCGCCGCTGTTGCCGAGCACTACCCAGCAGGGACCGCAAGCAAGCAGGCGTTGTGCCAACAGGGTGAGGAAGCTTCTCTCTTCTCCTTCGGTTTGATGCTTCACGATTCGGACTTCCCCGATGGAGGGCGCCCGGTCGAAAAGGTCTTGCGCCAGCAGCTCGGCCAGCCATTGGTCTTTTGTCTTCAGGCGCTTGCGAATGGTTTTCACTTCCTGCGCCTGCTTTTCGACCCGGTCGGGAGCGTCCTGAGGCGCAACCGAGAACCCCTTGGCGATTCGATTCAGGCCTTCGGTGTGGCGCCGATGGGAGTGGAGTGAGCGCCTCCCGCAAACGAATTCAACGCGGGTCCGGCGGTTCAACCGCTCAACCCGATTGATGAATATCCCACCGATTTCCCCGGTCTGCCTCACATGGGTGCCGCCGCAGGCTGATACGTCGAAGTCCTCGACGGTGACAACCCTCAAGGTTCCTTCCCGCCGGCTCGGCTTGCGCAAGTGGAGCTTGGCAGCCTCGTCGGGAGACACCAGCCGCGGGATGACACTCCGGTTCTGGTAGACGATGGAGTTGGCGAGATCCTCGGCTGAGCGCAAGACATCCGGGTCCGGCTCGGCTGCTTCGAGATCGATGCTGGAGTACTCCGCGCTGAGATGAAAGCCGACGGTGGCGAGTGAAGCGACTCGGACAAAGGCCTGCGAAAGGATATGCTGGCCGGTGTGCTGCTGCATGTGGTCGAAGCGCCTCGGCCAATGGACTTGGCAGCGGACCCTGGCCGGCGGCAGACGGTGTTCCAGTCGATGGATGACACTCCCGTCGGGTCCGTCCACCACTTCGACTACCGGATGTCCCTCTATGGACCCCAGGTCATGGGGCTGGCCGCCGGAGGTGGGATAGAAGGCCGTTCGATCCAGCCTCACTTCGAGAAACTTCCCTACCTGTTCCCTCTGAACAACCTGGGCTTCGAATTCGGTCAGATAGCTGTCCGAATAGTAGAGTCGGTCAGTCATGGAATGCCTTTCGAGTGTGGCGTGGCTTGGCAATTGCGGCGGGGAGCGGCCGGAACCATCAAGCCTCGAACAGATGCAGGTACTTCAACCCCGATCCGGTATTGAAGAGGACGACTTCGTCGGAAGGACGGACAAAACCGGATCGGATCAGCTTTTTCAGAGCGGCCAGGGTGGCTCCGCCTTCCGGACAGACGAACAGACCCTGCGATCGCCCCATGGCTCCGGCCTCGGCCAACATTTCTTCATCGGTTACCGCCACCGCCGTACCCCCGCTGTGGCGCAGGATGTCCAGGATCAGGAAATCGCCGATGGCCCGGGGCACCCGCAATCCGGCCGCAAGTGTGGTCGCGGGGGACCAGGGCCCGCATCTCGGCTCGCCTTGTTGGAACGCCCTTACCACCGGAGCACAGCCGGCAGCCTGAACGCTTACCATCCTGGGTTTCTTGGAATCGATCCAGCCCAGTTGCCGCATTTCATCGAAGGCCTTCCACATTCCCACCAGCCCCGTGCCTCCTCCGGTCGGATAAATGATGACGTCGGGCAGCCGCCACCGGAGCTGTTCGGCCAGTTCCAGGCCCAGCGTCTTTTTGCCTTCAATCCGGTAGGGCTCCTTCAGGGTGGCGACATCGAACCAGCCGTTGACTCTGGCGCCCTGGGCCGCCAGCCGGCCGCAATCGGTGATGAGGCCGTCCACCAGGTGGACCTCGGCGCCCAGGGCTTCGCACTCGATGCGGTTGGCGGGCGGGACGTTTCGAGGCATGAATACGTGGGCTTGCAGCCCGGCCCGGGCGGCATAGGCTGCCAGTGCTCCACCGGCATTTCCGGCCGACGGAATGGCCAGGCTCTCGGCGCCCAGGGCCTTGGCCATGGTTACGGCTGCCGACAATCCCCGAGCCTTGAAGGAGCCGGTGGGATTGGCGGACTCGTCCTTGATCCAAAGTCGGGACAAGCCAAGGCTGGAA
The DNA here is from genome assembly GCA_022821775.1 of Acidobacteriota bacterium. GTDB lineage: Bacteria > Acidobacteriota > Terriglobia > Versatilivoradales > Versatilivoraceae > Versatilivorator. The sequence continues at coordinate 5,746 of JAJECY010000301.1, read as the reverse complement.
GCCAGGCGACCGGCATCGACCAGCGGTGTGTCGCCCTCGCCCAGGCTGATCGGCGCCTGAGAATTTCCGGCAGGCAACAGTTCCCGGTACCTCCACATCGTATGCGGCCGAATCCCCTGGATCTTTTGGGGAAGCTTCGCTTGCACCGCCGAAAGGTCATAGCGGACCAACAGGGGCTTCCCGCAGGGACACAGGTTGATCAGTTGTCGCGGCGAATGGGTTTTGTCGCAGGCGCTGCATTCCAGATGGAGCACAAAGGGGTTCACCGGAAACAACTCCCGAGGGGAAGATAATGTGGACGGGCCATGGGTCAGTATACTCCATGTCCCGCTTGCCTGAACCCCTCGAGCGGTTGTCCACAAGCCGGCCGGAAAAATCCTGTGCATCCTGTGCATCGATGTTGATTACTCATACAAATGGTTTCGGACTACGAGACGCCGGGCGGGCAAATGCTATCCAATATGTCCTATGTGCCGATGTGAGTTAACCCCGCAACTCCGGGCTGAGATGGCACCCGCAACCCACACCGCATCCCCCCTTGCAAAGGTGCGAAAATTGGGTTAAAACGTTCTCAAAGCTTGATGCCGTAGACCCGAGCCCTCAACGGCCGTTATGGCAGTTCTCATCGACAACGCCCTGACGCAGAACCTCGCGGGCTGAGCGCGGTCGTTCCAAAGGAGGGAAAACGTGGCAAAGCTCTCAAGCAGGATCGGTCGCCTGATGGATCTTGCCCGACCGGTACCGGTCGTGATGCTGGTGGTATTGGTTGCCTCTGCCTCCACCCTCGCCCAGCAGAAGAAGGATGCTCCTCGGCCCAAGACCAGAGCGGAATTCGACGCCTATACCCAACTGTACAACGAGAAGGACATGCGCCGGAAGGCGATGCTGGCCGGGAAGTTCATCGCCGACTTTCCCGAGTCCGACTACCTCCTGGGCGCCTTTCAATTGGAGATTCAGGCCAATGACGCGCTGGGCAACCATGACAGGGTGGTCTCGGCGGGAGAGAAGGCGCTGCAAGAGTTTCCCGAGGCCGGCAAGGCGCCCAAGATATTCATTCTTCAGCGGATGATCCGCGGCTACCAGCAGCTCAACGATCCTCCCAAGACCATAGAGGCAGGCGAGAAACTGCTGGCGGTCGAGCCCAGCCATTTGCCGACCCTGCTCACGCTCTCGATGGTGCTTCCCAGGTTCCTGCCCGAGGATGAGACGGGCCGCGCGCGGCAATTGGACAGAGCCCTTGCCATCGCCCACCGGGCCCAGCGTCGGGTCGACGCTATTGTCAGCGGACCGAAACCGTCAACCATGACGGCGGCTCAATGGGTCCGGCAAAAGACGCACCTGCCGGCCCGGGTTCATGCCGCCCTGGGCTTGATTTACTTCAACAGCAAGGACTATCCGAGTTCCATCCAGGAGTACGAGAAGGCGACCTCTCTGGCCAGGGGCGAGAGTGTCGACTTCTACAGGATGGGGATCGCCTACTACTACCAGGCGCTGGCTGTCAGCCAGGAGCTGGCTGATTGGGACCAGAAGGAAAACCCCGATACCGTGGCCAAGGAGGAAAAGGAGGCTCAGTTCGCTTCCTGGAGAGACAAGGCCATCACCGCCCTGGCCAAGGTCATCGTGTTGACGGACGAAGCCCCGGCTCAGGTGGTCGAGTCTGCCAGGGCTCAGTTGGAGAGTCTCTACAAGAGCAGGAACAACGACTCGCTGGATGGACTGGAAGGGGTGATTGCCGAGGCCGCCACGGAGTTGGGGCGCGGCCCCCGGTGACTTCCCATCCCGGGAAGGCGCTAGGGCGACAGGGCCTTCAGCAGGTCGGCGCGGTCCATGGGGCGAGGGGTTTGCACCAACACTGAGAAACGCCGCCGCGGGTCGGCCTGGTGGGTCACCGAATAGTTGTTCCGGCCGAACAATCCATCGCAAAAAAGGTCGATCTCGGGTCTCAGCGAAGCGTAGGTGTCCCGGTTGTTGGGGGCCAGCAGCCGATCGTTGACGCCAACCTCGAATTCCCGGCTCTCGAAGCCGAGCTTCCCTTCCAGGCGTCCGTCCTCTTCCAATCTTCTGCAGGTCGTCAGTACCGACCGCAAGGCCTGGCGGAAGCGGTCATGGTTTTCGCCTGCCAGCCTTGCCTTGCGATTGTAGCGAACGCCAAGACGGTCGTCACTCCAGTCGAGGCTGAAATCGGCTTCGTGGCCAATCAGCAGGATGCCGGGGCCGGCGGGCACGTGGCGGTAGTCGGCCACGTCCACCAGGGTTTCCTCGCAGCTCTGCTCCCTCACCCAGTCGTGAAAGATCGGGATCAGGGGTTCCAGGTCAACCACGCCTGCATGCTCGAGGTGCAGCTTCAGGTTGACGTGTTGGATTTCCATTCGGGAATAGTCAAGCGGTGGCGGCGCTGGGTGTGAGACCCATGCGGTTGAAACAGCCGTGGCAGGCCTCCACAAAGAGTTGGGCCTCCTCGATCAGTCGCCTGGACGACTCCGGCGTGTGGCCGTTCTCCGAACTTCGGTGGGCGGCGAAGAGGTAATTGGCGAACTTGGGGCCTGCGAAGGGATCGAAGATCTTCTCGGTGTCGAAATACCGGACGCGGAACTGGTTGACGATTTCGTCCCGATCGTCGGGAATATCCAGGAACTCTATTTTGATGAGTCCCTTGGCTGCATGGAGCATGGCTCCGTAGGCCGTTTCCCACGCCTTCCGGAAGTTTCCTCCCTCGGCGAATACCTGGGCCTCGAAGACCTGGCGCTCGGCTGCCGCCAGGTCGAACTCCACCGCGCTGACCACCTCTCCGGCGCACTCCCCTTTACCGATGTCGCTAATGCTGTACTCGCGAGGGTCCCCCCAATCGCTGAAGTAGGAACGGTCGGTTTCATAACCCGGAACCTTGGCCAGATCCTCCAGCAGCTTGCGGACCTGCAGCTTCCCGGAACGCTTGACGAAGTCCTGAAAGCTCTCTCCCGGGTTGCGATCGCTGACGTAGCCCTCTCCCAGCCGGGAAACCACCTCGGGAACATTCTTGGAGGGGATGGCCACGATGGGGAGACCGTAGGAGCCCGCATTTTGGGTCCACTGGCCGCCCAACACCACCTGAAAATGGGGCACGGCGAAACCGCCGACCTTCCGGCTCACTCCATAAAAGCCCAGGTCGGCTACGTGGTGCTGACCGCAACTGTTGAAGCACCCGCTGACCTTGATGTGCAGGTCCTGGATGGCTTGATCCATCTCGGCGCCCTTGTCGGCCAACCGGCGTTGGAGCTCGGCGGCCAGCCCCCTGGAGGAGGAAATGCCCAGCTTGCAGGTGTCGGTTCCCGGACAGGCCACCACATCGACGATGTTGCTTGCTCCCGGTCGGGCCAGTTGGGCCGATTCCAGGGCCTGGTAGAGTTCGGCAAGATCGCCTTGACGCACCCAGCGCAGGACGACGTTCTGTTCCACGGTTGTGCGCACCCTGTCCGGAGTGAAGCGGCGAGCGATGTCCGCCAGGTCGCGAAGCTGATCGGCGCTGATATCTCCCAAGGGAAGGGTGACGGTAGCGACCACGAAGCCCGCCTGCTTTTGTGGCCGTACGTTAGTCTTCAACCACTGCCGGAATTCGGGAGAACCCGACCCGGCCAGGTCGCCGTCGGGCTGGAGGGACTCTTCGCCGGCATCCGCCAGGGCCTCGTCGAGATACTGTTTCCATCGGGGGTCCGGAGGAAGCTGGTCCCGCTCTTCCAGGACCAGTGCCCTGAACTCTTCGATGCCCAGGTCGTGAACCAGGAACTTGATTCGGGCTCTGGCTCGGTTCTTCTTCTCGCCCAGCCTGGCAAACACGCGGGCGATGGCCTGTGCGGTCGGCAGCAGTAGTTCCGGGGGGAGGAACTCATCGAAGAGCTTGGCCTGGTAGGGGACGGCTCCAAGACCGCCGCCAACGTACAACTCAAATCCGCGTACTTCGACGCCGTTTTCCCGGCGGGTCACGGCGATGGCGCCCAGATCGTGCATGCTGGTGAGTCCGCAGGCGTGCTGGCTGCATCCGCTGAAGGCCGGCTTGAACTTTCTGCCGAAGTTCTGGCAGTCGGGATGGCCCAACAGGAACCGGGACAGCGCCTTGGCATAGGGGGTCACATCGAATGCCTCGTCGGGGCAGACGCCCGAGTAGGGACAGGCGGTGACGTTGCGCACCGAATTGCCGCAAGCCTCGCGAGTGGTGATTCCCACGGCGCCCAGACGGCGCATCAGTGACGGCGTATCCTCCATGTGCACGTAGTGGAGCTGAAAGTCCTGCCGGGTGGTCACGTGGGCGATGCCGTCGGAGTATTCCTCGGCCAGCTCGGCCATCACCTCCAGTTGAGCGCCATTGAGCCCGCCGTAGGGGATCTTGATTCGCTGCATGCCCGGAGCGTCCCACAGGGTATTGGGGCCTTTTGTCGGATTGGAGGTGGGGTAGTCCAGGGCTCTGGCCACTTTGCCGTCGTGCCGTTGGCCGTTGTCGTATCGCTGTCCGTAAACGCCACGACGCAGCCGGGTTTCCGCGAAGACCCGTTCATCCACCTTCTCCTGTCGCCGCAAATCGATCTCGGTTTCGAAGATATCGATTTCCCGGTTCAGGGGCTCGGCGATCTTGCCCGCAAGCCGTTCTTTCCAAAGATGGTTGGAAGCTTTCATTCAGGGTTCTCGCTGCCCTCGGCGGTCGAGGAAGGCGTCACTGGTTAGAGGCGAGATGCCGTTTTCCCCGGGCCGCTCGCGCAACCTATTCTATAGTCCGGCCGAGCTTTTTGCAAAATTCGCAGTGGGGCAGGTCATTCTGACGGCCCCTTGCCCTATTCCCGGGCGTGATGTAAATCATATTCCCGGTTTGTTGTGTAGATGATGGCCCACCCGGGAACGCGGGCGTCCCGCCCGCACATGGCCTGGCGCAGCCTTGGCCATCGCCGCCGCTGGGATCGAACGGTAACGGGGCCTTGCCTTTCATTCGGACTGGCCAATGCCGTTCACGCCGGCAGGGTGGCTGCCTGCTGCCAACGTTACGCCGACGCTCCACCACCTCCAGCGAGGAACAAGGATGCGGGCGGGACGCCCGCGTTCCCGGGTGGGGCGAAGCCCGCAGTCGATCCGGAGGGGGGCCGACGCGGCGTCCCGTTAGTGAGATTCAGCAGTTCTTCTGTGCCCGGGTGCCGGCCTCCAGGGTCCGGATAATAGTTTCCACGTCGAAGACACAGCCGCCCCAGGTCCCCCCGCTCACCTGCTGCAGCGCCGCCCAGAGACGCGAGTCTCCTGGAAGCCGGCTGTCGTGAGAGAGGTGGGTCGGCGCTGGCCGCGCCGCCAGAATTTCCCTTCCTGCCTCTGCTCCAAGTGCCTTTCCCTCGCAACCCACCAGGTCGACGCTGCCCTCCAACCGATTTCGATCGATGACGATTTGAATGATGTCCCCGTCTCTGACCTTGCCGATGGGCCCGCCGGCCAGCGCCTCGGGGCCGACATGGCCGATACAGGCTCCGGTGGAGACTCCCGAAAAGCGGGCGTCGGTCACCACCGCGATGTGCTTGCCGAAGGAAAGGTGCTTCAGGGCGGAAGTGATCTGGTAGATTTCCTCCATCCCCGATCCGGCCGGGCCGCGACAGATCAATACCAGGATATCCCCCGGCTTGACCCGGTCCTGCTCCCGGCTCTTGATGGCGGCAATGGCGTCGGTTTCCCTGGTAAATACCCGGGCGGGACCGACCTTGCGGTATACGCCGTCCGGGTCGACCACCGAAGGATCGAT
>JAJECY010000099.1 GCA_022821775.1 Acidobacteriota bacterium | reverse complement strand
GGAGCGCGCCCAGCCCGTCGACAGACGGCAACGCCGAGATCGCCCGGAGGCGGGCCGGGTCGCCCGGCAGCCGGGCGCGCACCAGATCCCCCGCCGAGCCAAGGACCTCCACATGCAGCCCGTTGAGCGCTGGTCTGAGATCGTCCAGGCGCGCGCCGGGGGCGAGGCGCAGCCACCCGAAGGACCAGTCGCGCCCCGCCCTGGCCGCCTGGCTGACCAGCCTGTCGAGGGCTTCGGCTGTCCCCAGCCAGTCGTGGTCCGCACGCGCGTATGCGGCTTCATCCTCGCGCTCCATCCGGGCCTTGGACATATCGCCGTGCGAGACGACAAACGCATAGCCGTCAGGCGGCCGGACGGGGGCATCCGGGAAGGGGGTGTCTCCCGCGGCCGGCGTTTCAGGCCCTCCGGGCGCTGCCTCTACGAGTGGCTCCCGGACCGCCCCCCGGCTGTGGGCGCTGATCTGCGCCATGGCCGCGTCGGTCACCATCCGCTCGGCGGATTCCGGGCGAGTTTGCGGGTGGTCCTGGGGTCGCGGTTTCGACACCAGCATGGCGACCACCAGGCCCACCGCGGTCAGCAACAAGAAAGTTCGCCCCCTCCTCATCACACTCCTCCCCCCGGAACTCCCTCTCTCGTATCACACCGTCCCGGGAGGGGTGCCGCTCCCCGAACGTCCGGTTTTTTACTGTTCACTCTCCGGGCGGGCGACCCCGTAGAGGCGGCGGTCAACCATCTCGCAGATCACGTGGCCAATCAGAATATGGGTTTCCTGAATCCGGGGTGTGACCGTTGTGGACGAGACGCACAGGCAGTGATCGACCAGGGCGGCCATCTCCCCGCCACTGCCGCCCGTCAGCCCGATGGTCGGCATGCCGATCGCGCGACAGCACTCCAGGCCGCGCAGCACGTTTGCCGAGTTGCCGCTGGTCGAGAGCGCGATGGCGATATCGTTGTCTTTGCCAAGCGCCTGTATCTGCTTGGCAAAAATATCGGCGGGACCGTAGTCGTTGGCAATCGAGGTCAAAGCCGAAGAGTCGGTGGTCAGCGCAATGGCCGGCAGCGGAGGACGGTCGATCAGGTAACGATTCACGAACTCGGCGGCCAAGTGCTGCGCGTCGGCGGCGCTGCCGCCGTTCCCGAACAGGAGAATTTTTCCACCCGTACGCAGCGTCCGGATAACCGTGTTGGTTGCGGCGATCAGTTCGCTGCTGTGCGACCGCAGGAATTGTTCTTTGGCTTCGATACTCGCCTGAAAAATACGTGTGATTGCTTCTTTCATGAAAGATCAGTTTCACTCAATGAGTTCCCTCTCTTTGCCTGTACCGAAACCCTGCCTCACGGTAACGACGGATACCGGGGGCGTCAACCAATGCGGGCCCGGCTCCGTGTCGGTTGACGCTCCGCTCATCGACCTGTGGACTGCCCGCGGAAGGATTCGAGAGCGGGCTTCCAGCCCGCAAGCGGCCAGGATGGCCGCTCTCCCAGGCAGCGGGGTATACGGGTAGAATGGCTTTTCGTTGTGGCTCCGGCCTAAGCCGCTGTGAATCTCTCCACCGTCAGTTGCTCGGCACGGGACTGGGCCTGCCAGAGGTCATAGGCCATCTGCATCCCCAGCCAGGTCTCCGGGCTCGACCCGAACGCTTTCGAGAGCCGGATGGCCATTTCGACCGAGACGCCCGCTTTTTCGTTGACCAGATCGGACAACGCTTGCCGGGTCACCCCGAGCCCTTGCGCCGCCCGCGTGACCGAGAGACCCAGCGGCTCAAGGCACTGCCGTCTCACCACGCCGCCCGGATGTGGAGGGTTGCTTAGACCACTTTGCTTAACCGGCTCCATCACCGGGTTACGCTAAACTGTCGCCCGTCACTTGTCAACTGTCACTCTCTCGCGTCTTGCTCCAGTGAGACTAAGCCTTACCGCGGGTCCTCGGAGGGGTGGTGCTCCAGGAGTGCGGGCTTCCAGCCCGCAAGCGGCCAGGATGGCCGCGCTCCCAGGAGGTGAGGGTCAAACCGCCACACAAGGTAATGTGCAGCACCCTTCCCGAGAGGGGATGAAGGCGGGCGGCAGGCTTGACACTCCGGGTCGGCTTTTCAGGGGATGGGTACGGTGGCGCGTATCGCCGCCCGGCGTCAGCCAAGCACACGCAGCGCCGTCTCGGGCGCCTTGTCCAGGATCTTGAGCAGCGCCCTGGCCGCACCCGTCGGCCCTCGCTTGCCCTGCTCCCAGTTGCGGATGGTCTCGTGAGGCACGTTGATGCGCCGAGCGAACTCGACCTGGGTCAGCCCGAGACGCCGGCGCACCCGGCGGGCGAAGTGCCCCATGTCGCGCATGGCCTCGGCGGCGTCGTCGCGCGCCTGGCGGGCGATGTCCTCCTCGCCGGTCGCATCCAGCACCTCATGGTCGACCCGTCCGCGAGGAAGGCCCTGCGGGCTGTCCGGATCAATCGTCAACCGTGTTCCGCTCATATGCACGAACCTCCCTGCGGTTGGCCTTGCGGGCTGAAATGATGCGGATCGCCGAGCCTCGCATCGTGTAGATCACCACGAACACCCGACCCTCTACCGCGCCCAGCAGCCGGTAGCGGTCTTCGCCATAGTCCCAGCGCCGGTCCACACCGACGATCCGGTCCTCGTCGAGGAATGCGTGCGCGACGTACGCGAAGTCGAAGCCGCGGTCCGTGAAACAGGCATCACTCTTGGCGTCGTCCCACTCGAACTCCATGCTCCATTGTAGGCCAATGACCTACTCGTGTCAATGTCGGGCACGGTCGTCGGCCTCCCAGGGGCGGGAGGCTTGACACTCCGGGGTGAGGTGGGTATTAGACAGGACTAGAAAATTTCCCCGGTCTCAATGGCGGAGGGGCCACACCCGTTCCCATCCCGAACACGGCCGTTAAGCCCTCCAGCGCCGATGGTACTACAGCGCCATGCTGTGGGAGAGTAGGTCGAGGCCGGGGTTTTCTTTTTCAACCCTTTTCAACGTCTCTCCCGGCTTTGTTGGGTGGAGGGCCAGACAATAATCCTGAGCGGGCGTAATTCAGCGGTAGAATGCCAGCTTCCCAAGCTGGACGTCGCCGGTTCAAGTCCGGTCGCCCGCTTTTCCGTTCCAATGAGTAAACGTGCCGACATCCCGTGGCTGTTGGGGGGTGCGTTTACCCATTTCGTGGAGTGATCTGTTATGCGGATAGTCAGATGCCCGCAGTGCCGGAAGGAAACGTCGTGGCAGGACAACGTCTACCGTCCTTTTTGTTCGGAGCGCTGCCGGACGCTGGACCGCGGGGCGTGGGTGAGTGAGGCGTATCATATTCCCGGCGAGACGGCCGGCCCGACACCCGCGGAGGACGACCATGAGTAAACGC
>JAJECY010000022.1 GCA_022821775.1 Acidobacteriota bacterium | reverse complement strand
TTATTAACATCGATGCACAGGATGCACAGGATTTTTTCAGGAAACGGCTAGCTCGTTTTCCTGCGCATCGGCAAATCCGCGTGCGATCATTGCCAGAGCCTGCTTCTCGTGCAGAAACCGCCTTACCAATTCCAGTCACGTTTGCCCTCGTCTATTGTAGTCTATAACTGTATAGTATTTCAGTATCTTAGACGATTTACCAAACCCCCGGCTAGCCCGAAACATCCCTTACAATCCACTGCCATCCCCATATAATTAGGGGATGATTAATGCAACCAACACCAACCGTCTGCTACGTAAGACGAAACCGAAAGGCCGCCATCCCCAAAAAGCCCTCTCGGCTGCCTTCGTCCGTTCCGCTCCGCCTGGAGGGCACGCCGATGGAAACGGTTTGTACCTCTTCGTCCAGCCCAGCGGAACCCGCAGCTGGATTCAGCGGCTCCTCGTCCGAGGCCGCCGCCGTGAACTCGGTCTCGGCAGCGTTGCCCTCGTTCCCCTGGCCGAGGCCCGGTAGAAGGCGCTCGCCAACCGAAGGCTCGCCCGCCAGGGCGGAGACCCGCTCGCAGAAAAGCGCCGTGCCGAGGGCATCCCGACCTTCGCCGAAGCCGCCATGCGTGTTCTGGAGCAGAAGCGGGACAGCTGGCGTAATCCGAAACACTCCCGCGAGTGGCTGTCGAGCCTGAGCCGGTTCGCCTTTCCGCGCATCGGCAAGGTGCCGGTCTCAGAGGTTACCAACGCCGACGTGCTTGAGATCCTCACGCCCCTCTGGCACCGGAAGGTAGCTACGGCCAAGCGGGTGCGCCAGCGCCTGCGTGCGGTCCTGGAATGGGCAGTAGCGATGGAGTACCGCATCGACAACCCCTGCGACCGGATCGGTCCAGTGCTTGGTTCCCAAAAGGATGTAACTGAGCACATGCAGGCCGTGCACCATCGGGAGGCGGCTGCGGTGATCCGGACGGTGCGGGCAGCGGCAGCGGCAGCGGTGCCGGCTGCCCGGCTGGCGTTTGAGTTTCTGGTGCTGACGGCAGCCACGTGGGGCGAGATGCGGTGGGCCGAGTGGGCGGAGATCGACCGGCACAAGGGTGTATGGACCGTCCCGGCCAAGCGGGCAAAGACCAACCGCCGGCACCGGGTGCCGCTGTGTGGCCGTGCCCTGGGGATTCTCGACGCTGCGCAGAAACTGGAGGGGGGAGCCGATCCGCTGGTGTTCACCCATGGGGGCGGGAAGCCTTTCCATGACGGCATGCTGCGCCGCCTGCTGCGCAAGCTTGGGATTGCGGCCGTGCCGCACGGTTTCCGCTCCAGCTTCCGCGACTGGGCAGGTGAGAAAACAGACCATCCCCGGGAGGTGATCGAGGCAGCCCTGGCGCATGTGGTGCGGAACCGGGTGGAAGCGGCCTATGCCCACTCGGATCTGTTCGAGCGCAGGCGCACGTTGATGGACGACTGGGCGCGTTACCTAGCCCAAGGGACAAGGGAGGAGTCGGAGTCCGTGGAGTAAATAGACCCGTGGAACCTGCCGAACGCAGGGAACCCCGGGCACGAGTTCGGAACGTTACAAGGTTACGGGAGGGTTTTCCACACCCCTTTTGACGGCATGGCCCATCTACAGGCTCCACGGGCTCGCGGGCGGTCTTTCTCACTACTCCATTGACCCCCTCCGCGTCGCAATCAGCTGAGGCGTAAAGACCGCGTCAAACTGTTTGGTCGCGTTCCTTTCCTGTTTCGAACCACAGAATCTGTAACCATAGATCGTGCGTCTGATAAAATCTCGGAGGTCTCTGAAATCCTACGTACTACGGGTCGCCTGACCCTGAGAATATGCAGCACAGGGCAACCTTGGGCCTCGTTATTCCCGGGATTGGCCTCAAAATCTCTGACTCGGGGAATGATCGAGAACTCCACCGGGCGATGGCGTCAAAAACGTTCGGGACGCGCCAAACATATACTGCGTTTCTCATGCGTCTTGAAAAGACACACTGAAAGATCCGGAATAACAGGTGCACGAGGAAGCGCCGTGAATCAAGAATGGTTCGAAATGCAAGACATTCGTCATCGCAAACTCGAGTCGGTGACCTGGATTCCCTTACGGGCGGGACACCCCTTCTGTGTCGGCAGATTTGGATATGTCGGATTCCGAAAAGATTGGTTCGGCACCAAGTCGTTGGCAGTACCTGCCGACAAGCGTTCGCATGCACTCACGCTAGGTTGGAATACCATCGGTATCGGTCGCAATCACGCGGGTTATGTTGATGACGGACGGTACGTTTCTGCCGACCTTTACGAGGACTTCGATGGGAAGTTCAATGGGGTTCATATGGTCCTGGGCTGACCTCCCCCGAAAAACTCACTCTCGAAGTGGACCGTTTTTGGGAGGGAAGGTCACGCAGGGCATTGGATGCGGGCGAGAACTGCCCATTGAACGATGACGAACAGCGGCGCATGATTGAACTGTTCGAATACTCCATTGGCGGGTGTGTCCTCAACAACTACGGGCTGGCTCGAATTGTGTGGAGAAATCACGACCACCCACCGCAGTAGCGGGACGCACCATGGCCGGTGTTCCCGATCCATCGAATCAAACCATGTGGAACATCCTTCGGCAACTCGCGTGGTTGGCCGCTATCCCCAGCTGGTTTTCTGCCGTCACCTTTTGGCAGAAAGTCATGGCATTGCATTGGCTGGCTGCACCCCTCTTGATCACCGTACTTACGATTTGGACAACGCTCGCGGTGCAGAGGATTTGGCAGCGAGGCGTACTCCAACGGTGGTACAGGAACGCGTGGGACTATGCTTCCGCTATTGATCTCTTGTCCGCGCTAGGTTTCCGCGCGCCCCTCAACCGGGCAATCTACGTTCGTGGTTTCATTCGCATGCCGGAAGGCGAAGAGCCACCCGTTCCGGTGTTCAAAGGCAATCGGTCGGGTGCTATCGTAGAACGTCCTTGGCGTCCTTTTGTTCCGAAAACTGCCGGGGAATTGTGGGTGGCTACGTCCTTCGTCTACCCCGATCCGGCTTCGGGGATTTGCGCGGCCATGCCTTCGAACAAGGTCAAAGCACGGAGTGAGCAATATAGCATCGACGCCGAGCGATGGCGCACAGGCGACCGTCGACCTACAGATCGCTATATGCGATACAAAGAGCCACGCGAGCCGTCAATAAGGGACCTGTCTGGTCCGATCGTTCTGGAGACGCGCGCCAGCAATCGATCCCCGATACCCGAATGGTTACAGCTATTGAGTACCGTCGTCCGCAGCGGACAATCCAAGAAGTTTCCCGTACCGCCCATGAAGCTCAGTGCTGTGAAGGAACTGCGGGTGGTCGTGCGATCATTTGGTTCCAAGTTTGTCACCGCAGAAACGACGCTCAGCGCGATTGAAGAACTGCAGCTAATCCCGGCCGGCACCAGACCCGAAATGACTCGGCTCGTCTGCACCTTCCATGAGCACGCACAGTCGAATGTTCTGGAAGCCGTTGTCCGTTCTCCGATATACCACGATCAGCATGACGGATTGAGGTTCGCTCTCGATTTCATCGGCGACCCGGGAACTGGCGTGGTGGAAACCGTAGCAGTAGAGGGAGCAATTCCGAAATCCGACAACCGATACCACGACATAGCCACTGTGTACTTTCGATGAGTCGGGTTTCCACCAGCAATGACACCCCAGTGCGTCACAATCGTGTGAGCTTCCCCGTCAAGTAGACACTGCGAAGGAAAACTACCCGGCTGCTGTCGGCCTCGGCAGGAATGTCAGGGGCGGTACCCGGCCGAGGCTGTCGTGCGCCCGCTTCTCGTTGTCGAGCCGCAGCCAGATGTGGTCGAAAGCGTCCCCGAAACACCGCATCACCCCCGTCGCTGTCGCTTCTTGCGCTATCGAGGGCTCCGTTATGGGAGAGGGAGAAGGGAGCGGCGGGGGTGATGAGAGACCAGGGGAGAGCTTTCCCCGGTCGGGGGTTCGAAGGGGCGGTGCCCCTCCCCAGCCCCAATGTATTACATTGGGTAGGCTGGCTGTCCCCTTTACTACGCGTTGCGGCACCGGCCCCGCTGCCCCGCCTCGCACGGCCCGCCGGCGCGCCACACGCACCCCGTCTCACGGAGAGTGCGGCGCTCCGGCTGAGCACCCGTCCCGCAACCGGAATCGCGCCTGGATCCGCCCCCTCCTCTTCCGGAGAACGCGACCCCATTGACAGTGGGTCCCGATCCCGGACGGTGAGGTCCCCTCACAACCTCCTCCTCATCCGCTCCAAAGCTGTGGAAGCAACAGCAATGGTATGAGTCGGGATCGGCTGAGTCAAGGCTCTGGTTCGGGACAAGTGACTGATTATTCAGATGCTTATGGAAGGCATCGGATGCCGGTGGACCGTATGGGCTAGCCATGGAAACACGCCCGGGCTTGCTGGAATAGTGGTCGCCTAGCGGGAAGACGGTTACCCACGTCGCAAGGATCGGGCCAGTGCCCTGTCCGGTCGACCAAGTCCTTGATCGAGACATGCCAACCGGATTCCCAGCCGGTCGCCGAAAGGCCGATGAACCACAGCAGGTTGGAGGCCTGCTCTGACAAGGCAACCGGAACCCGCCCTGCAGGTTCATCGTTCCTGGTCAACCCGCCGCCGGGGCTGTGAGAAGTTGCGGGTGCCCGAACGCAGTCGGAGCGGGTTTCCGGCAGGGGCGGCACTTTCCATAGCCGTCGCGCTCCATTGCCGCCACCGGATTCGCGTGTCTCCTACCAGCTCGCGGTGAGTCGGGCCCAGGCGCCGTGGTCCGTACCGCCGTGAGCCAGGCTCTTGCGCCGATGGGCGTCGACTCCAAACTCGAAGCTGGTTTCCTCAGCCTGCATCCCCCACCACAACGGCGAAGGGCTTCGCCCTCTGAGAGAAAGGCATTGTGCATAGCAGGATCGCCGCCATGTCGTGCCGCCCCCCCCGTCGGAAGGGTGGCTGCCCGTCTGACGGCATCTGCGTGACCCCAAGAGATGGAAAATGTCGATCATTTCACGTTCATTGACTGAGCGCGCTTCTTGCTCCGTTTGGAGGGCTTTCTTAACGAGGGGATCGAGGCCTCCATGGTGTTCGACGGTGTCCCAATCGGCACCAGCGATGGCTTGCCGAAGGGCCGCCGCTTCTGTCTACGCCGCGCCCAGGTCTCGGGTTGTCCGGGCCTACAGCACGCGCTGGGTGCGGTCGAGATGTTGCCGGTCCAACCAACCGGAAATACTTCGACAGTCCGGCTTGCCTTACAACCGGCCGCTTGTGTAGGGTCGCCTTATCTATCCAAGAAATCGGAGGTAGTACAGCTGGGAACGCGGATCCCGGGACCACCCAGCGGCTATGACCGCAGGAGGCGGCGGGTTACGCGGAATACCGTGGAGAGCATTACCGTGTGAGATCTTGACGTTGTAGCCTGTCAAAGGCTCAGCACTAGAACCTTGAGACCGCACAGCTGAATTAGCCTGGCAGAGGAACTGTCAGGTAATTGCTGTCGCCATGCGATGAGGATGACACGTGGAGTTTCTGCCGATCAAAAAGGACGGATTGAAAGTATACGCTGGATTCTGGAATAGATTTGGGGCGTTGTTAGTCGATGGCCTTGCACTTGCCCTTGTACTATTCCCAATCCAGTTGATTTTGATGTGGCTTGTGAGCCAGCCCACTCGGGGTCCGATAGCAGACACAGTCATTTCCAACATCTCCCTTCCCGCCTATACCATCTTCTTTCACTACCGATACGGTGCGACCTTGGGGAAGATGGTTACCGACATCAAGGTAACGCTACCGGATGGATCACCAATAGGATTCAAAGAAGCGTTTCTTCGCTCCTATGTGGACCTTTGCTTTTCGATAGTGACGATATTTTCCGAACTAAGCGCCATAGGCAACACTGATGCGGAACAAATCCAATGGTCAGGGTGGCTTGGAACCGTTGCAATCATTGGCTCGATTTGGTTTTGGAGTGAAGTTGTGGTTCTGCTTTTGAATGAGCGCAAAAGAGCGATTCACGACTTCATTGCTGGGACAGTAGTTGTGCACAAGAGATTCGCAAGGTAAGGCGGCCATATTCTCGTTCATATTCTCGTTTGCCAGGTACTGCCGGAGGCGGTGGGTCACGCAGGGAACATTGTGGATAGGAGTTCCGTGTTAGACTTCAAGATCTTCTGACCTTCTGGAATAGACTGCCACAAACTCTGGCGGGACACCATTTGGAACTCATAGGTGGAATCATTGTCAGTCTCGCCATCGGTGGCGGGGTGGCCTATGCCGTCCTGCGCAACGGTATCGTGCGTCTGGAGACGCGACTAGACGAGCGCGAAAAGCAACTCAAGACGGCCCTGCAGGAACGGGACCAGGCGCGAAAAGAACGAGAGGTGCAGTCCAAAGAACTCGCCCATGCACAGGCCGAAATTAGCGGATACCAGAGCGCTGCGGCGGAGCGCGAGAAGGCGATTGCCGATTACCGCAAGGATCTCGACACCCACTTCAAGGGGCTCGCTTCGGACGTGCTTGCGTCGAGCAACGACGAGTTCCGGAAACACGCCGAGGGTCAGATTAAGGCCGGTGAGACTGCGATCAAGAGCCTCGTCAATCCAGTTCACGAGAGTCTTGATAAGTTACGCCAACATGTGGATAAGTCCAACCAGGAGCGCATCGCCGACACAACGAAGGTCAGCAACAGCGTTGAACAGCTGATCATTGAGACCAGTGGCCTGAGAGCTATTCTGCACAATCCACAGTTGCGTGGAGCGTGGGGTGAGCAGCACCTGAGAAATGTGATCGAAGCGGCAGGCATGACGCCCCACATCGACTACATCGAGCAGGGTAGCGTAACCGGCGACCCCGACGGGGGGAACCTACGTCCGGACGTGCGAGTGAAGATTCCAGGTGGCGCCACGGTGATAATCGACGCCAAGACGCCGCACGACCGGTACGATAAAGCGCTACGTAGCGGCAACGAACGAGACCGAGAACAACTGCTAGCGAGCCACGCCGATGCCTTGGCTGACCACGCCCGGGTGCTCGCCGGTCGGAACTACACGCAGTGGGTCCCAGGTTCGCCTGATTTCCTAATCATGTATGTGCCCACCGACCCGATACTCGACATGGCCATGAAGGCCAAGCCGGCGATTTGGCAGGACACGTGGCAGCGTCATCGCGTGCTGATCGCCACGCCCGGCTTGTTGATTGCATTTCTGCGAACCGTCGCGCTAGCCTGGCGGCAGCAGGACATCCAGGAGAACGCTGAGGAGATAGCAAAAAATGCCCGGGCACTCTACAGCCGCCTGCGAACTTTTGCCGGCCATGTGGTTAATATGGGAAAGGGCTTGAGGCAAGCCGTCAAGGCGTACAACGACGCAGTTGGGTCGTTTCAGGGACGTCTATTGCCAAAGGCGCGCGACTTCGAGAAGCTGGGCGCCGCGAGTGAAGCCAAACACATCGAGGACGTTGCGCAGATCGAAAACACTGTGCGCCAGGCTGAGAACGGACAAACTCAAGAGACGGCCCAGGATGAGGAGGTCTGAAATGGACTGCTACCTGCACAGAATCTCGCATCACGCTAACTTAGCGCATCCGCTGCTGGAACGGGGCATTCTCTCAATCGGGTGGTCTAATTTCGCCACACCTGAATTCATCAGCACTCATCAGACAACGGGATGGATGAATGTTCCGGCGGCTATCGAGGCGGAGTGGGGGAAGATGAGGTCTCGCTTTTGCCTTCAGCGCTTCCTGCAGATGAACAAAGGTGATCGCGTCATCGTCCCGAGTTGGGGCTCCTTCCACGTGTATGACATCGCGTCGGATAAACGACTGATTGCTGCTAATCTCAACCTTCATGGCTTGAAAACTTGGCAGGGACACCATGCCCAATGCGATGCGCAAGGACAGATTGGAAATCAGGATGGAAAAGGCCGATGGCGTTCCATCGACCTTGGATTCTTTCGAGAAGTCAAGCCCGTTGCAAGAGACATTTGCCGCTCTAAATATGCGGACAACAAGTTGATCTCCCGCTTGAAGGTAAGACAGACGAACGTCAACATCAACGACCTTCAGCAGAATGTGAACGAAGCAATTGATAGAGGAGAAACGAATAGGCCAATCAACTTAGCCGATGAGATTGTAGAGCAATTCGCTGACGAGCTTCTGTGTTTGATCAGGGAGAAACTAGGACCGGACCAACTGGAGGAATTGATCAAATGGTACTTCGATCGAATTGGGGCTTCGTCGGTAGAAAGCCCACCCAGAAACGAAACAGACAATAAGGGCGATGCAGACATCGTGGCGACCTTCGAGACGATCAGAACGATCATTTACGTTCAAGCGAAACACCACGTTGGAACCACAGGTGACTGGGCGGTCGAACAAATCAACAGCTATGTGAAGGACAAAGAACTTGGCCCAGGGGACGACTACACTAGGATTCCCTGGGTCATTTCGACGGCGCGCGAGTTTTCCCCGGAGTGCCACGAAAAAGCAAAACAGAATCAGGTGCACTTGATCGACGGCAGGCAACTGGCTACCCGGCTTCTGCAGGTCGGCATCGCCGATTTGTCGAAATTGACTGAGTAGTGGGGTTCCCTGACGCGACTTGTCAGGGTCGTCACCGTGACGCTATTCCCGGCAGTGTGCTCGACTTCAGCGTATAAATCCCGTAATCACCAGCATCATCAGTATTGGCGTGGCCATCATCGGAACCCTGATCGTGCTTTTCCGGTGGATTCGCCCGGATGTCCGTGGCCTACGGCTGGACCTGCGCGAGGAGATTCGGAGCGTGCGCCGAGAGGTGCGGGAGATGGAGAACTCCCTCAACGCCAGCATTGACGCGTTGCTTGGCGGGCCTCGGACTCAGTGTTGATGCTCGGCCGGCCTGGTCCACAAGTAACTGTTCGGTCAGGCCGTGATGGCTTGGACCTGGACGAGGTTTGAGATGCCTGTAATTACAGGCGATCCGTCGGTTCTGCTCGCTACGCGTACGCCGGACGGACTGCACGGCTTGACCGAACAGTTGCGTCCGCCCACGTCCTGAAGGGTCCAATGGAATCCCTTTCAAAAAGAGGGATGTAATGAGGGAACTACAGTCGGATGATCCTTAGTAAGTCTATTATAATTATTCGTTTACAATAGATATGTTGTAGGTCTGCAGCAGCGTCCCGTCTTGGTTATCCTGTGCATCCTGTGCATCGATGTTAATTGTGAAAAATATCGAGCCCCGGCCTCTTGCACGTATTGATCACCCGGTTGATTTGCTCCAGCGCTCGTTCCCCTGCCGCCGTAAGTCATCCAGAACTTCCTGCATTTCCCGGTGCTTGCGGCGAATCTCCTCCCCGTCGGCTCGGCGCGAAACGTAGATCGGGGCTGCTTTAAGGATCAAGGCCCGGGAAAAGGGCAGCGGGATCTGGGATCCGTCCCAGTTGTCGAGCTCGATCTTGCGCTGAAGCGCGATATGGAAGCAAAAAATGGCTGCGCCGCTTCTGCGGGCCAGCAAGACCGGTCCGACCTTGGCATCGAAGCGGGGACCGCGGGGACCGTCCACCGTGAAGGCCACGTCGGTTCCCTGCTTCAATTCCCCGGTCATCTCGACCAGGGCTTTCATGCCTCCCCGGGAACTGGATCCCCGGGCAGCTCCATAGCCGAAGATACGGATGATCCGGGCGATATACTCCCCGTCCACGTTCTGGCTGGTCATCACCACGATGCCGCGGTCGCGCCAATACCAGGTGGCCGGGAATATTCCACAGTGCCAGAAGGTAAAGATGGCTTTCTTCCCGGAGCCATAAATCTGCTCCAGGTGTTCGTCGCCCTGGCTCTCCCAGCGGAGAGTCCTGCCGATCCAGCCGACCATCCAGGCTCCGACCCGGGTCACCACCGCAATCCAGATGCGCTGCCACCGCGTCAGTTGGCGGGGGCGGTCCCAGTAGGCCAGCCCTCTGCGGGGCTCCGCGGGTTCTGTTTCGGGTATGGGGTCTGAGTTCATCGGGAACCTGGGTGACCTTGCTCCTGGGCTATGGGCGCATTTCCCTGGCGATTTCGATCAACTTGGGGACGACCTGAAAGACGTCCCCGACGATCCCATAGTCGGCCACCTGGAAGATGGGAGCATAGGGGTCCTTGTTGATGGCCACGATGCAGCCGGAGTTGGACATGCCCACCAGGTGCTGTATGGCCCCTGAAATCCCGCAGGCAATGTAGAGCCTGGGCGTCACGGTCTGGCCCGAACTGCCGATCTGATGCTCCTTGGGCAGCCAGCCGCCGTCGGTCACCGGACGGGAGGCTCCCACTCCCGCCCCCAGGGCCTCGGCCAGGTCCAGTATCAACTGGAACTTTTCCTTGCTGCCCAACCCCCGCCCTCCGGCGACGATAATTTCCGCCTGGCTCAAATCCACCTTGGTCTGAACCGCCTCCATGACTTCCAGCAGCTTTCTCCGGAGCGTGCCCTCAGCCACGCCGACTTGGCGGTGCTCCACTCGGGGCGAGTTCTCCAGGTTCTCCTCGGAGGCCGGGAAGGCCCCCTGTTGAAGCGAGACCAGGTAGGGGGGCTCTCCTTGGGGGCTCACCTCGAGGTTGAGCTTGCCGTTGAACACCTGGCGCACCCAAAGGAGCCGGCCGGCTTCGCTGCGGTAGTCGACACAGTTGGGAATCAGGCCCCGGTCCAGCATGGTCGCCAGCCTGGGAGCAAAATCCATGGTCTGGTAGGTGTGGCCCAGCAGCAACAGGTAGGGACGCTCCGTCCTGGCGAACTCCACCAGAACCTCACAGTAGCCCTCGGGCGTGTAGTGCCGGCAGTGATGGTTGGCCAGGACCGCCACCTCCAGGCCACTCCGCCCCGAAACCTCCCGGGCCAGACCGTCGATTTCACTCCCCACCAGGGCCAGGCACACCTTCTTCCCGAGCTCGGCAGAAAGCTTGCGGCCCAGGCCGATCGCTTCCCAGGAGGTCTTCTTGAGTTGGCCGTCCCGGTGTTCGCCCAGGACGATGATCCTGCCTGCCATGGTTCGATTTTCCCCGTCCGGCGGAAGCGGAATGCTTCGTTCAAACCGCCGGGCCGGCTGATTGGCTCCGACTCCGCACCGATAGCGCTTAGATCACTCCGATCTCGTTGACAAGCTTGTCCATCAGCGTCCGGGCCGCCTCTTCGGCCCCGCCCTCGATCATCATCGTCCGCTTTTTCTTTTCGGGAACCAGCAAACGGTGGTGTCTGACTTTAGCGGCCGTCTCCCCCAAGGCCTCCGGGGGCAGTCCCAGATCCGCTGCCGTCAACACTCGAAACTCTTTTCTCTTGGCCTGCATGATTCCCCTCAAGGTGGCATAGCGGATGGGGTGGGATCCCGACTGAATCGTCAGAACAGCGGGCAGCGGCAGCTCGACGCGCTCGAAGACATTGCTCTCCAGCTCCCGTTTCACCTGGACCCCGCGAGTGTCGGCCTCGTAGGCGATCTCCATCACGATGGTGGCGCAAGGCCATCCCAGCATCTGGGCCAGAACGGCGCCGGTCTGAGCGAAAGCCATGTCCTCCGACTGCACGCCGGTGAGTACCAGGTCAAAGTCCTGGGAGGCGATGGCAGCGGCAATGGCGTGGGCCGTAACCCAGGCATCCCCCCGCTCGAAATCCTCCCCCTTCAGGTGGATGGCCCGGTCGGCTCCCATGGCCAGAGCGTTGCGCAGGACCTTGGAGACGCGGTCGGGCCCCAGGGAAAGCGCCGCCACTTCCCCTCCGAATGCCTCTTTCAGGCGCAGGGCTTCCTCCAGGGCGTAAAGGTCGCTCTCGTTGGTTTCGAAGACCAGGTCCTGCTCCAGGATCCCGGAGCCGTCCCGGTTCAACTTGTAGCGGGAGTCCCTTTCGGGAACCTGTTTGAGGCAAGTCAGGATTCGCATGAGCACTCCAGGAGAAGATCTCCCCCTCGGCGGAATCCAGAAATTAGCCTATCGGGAAAGAGGCTGTCAACGAGGGGACCGCGGGAGGCAGCGGGACGGGAATCCGCCCGTTCTCGAATTTTCCCCGGCTTCTTCTCTGCTATCATGAAGCAGTCAACCTGGCTCATTGAAGGCCAGTCAGCAGGTAAACCCGGGCCTCTCGGAGTCTCACCCCGGCTCGGGTCATGCCGGAGAAGCCGGCCGGCCGCCGGCAATCGTCGTCACGGAGGTTTGACCATGAAACCATTCGGGATTCTTCTTCTGCTGATGTGCTTCCTTTTGCCCCAAAGCCTGCAGCCCCAGGACAACCCCGCCTGGGTTCCCCTATTCAACGGCCAGGATCTAAGTGGCTGGCAGGAGCACGGCCGGGAGAAATGGACCGTGGAGGACGGCGAGATCCTGGGAGAAGCCCTGACCCAGGCATACGGCTACCTGGCTACAACCAAGACCTACAAGAACTTTGAGCTCAGAGCCAAATTCAAGGGGGAAGGAACCGGCAACAGCGGCATCTTCTACCACTCGACCCTGCAGGGAGTCGACATCAAGGGGGTTCAGGTGGAGGTGGACCCCATTCCCGGCAACCACACCGGAGGGCTCTATGAGAGCGGCGGCCGCGGGTGGCTGGTCAAGCCCGGTCCGGAAGGAGAAGCAGCCCTGAAACCGGGAGAGTGGAACGATATTTCCTTTTCGGTGTTGGAAAACCGGGTGGTGACCTTCCTCAACGGCGTGCGGGCAGTCGACTACCGCGATCCCGCCCCCCGCTATTTCGACGGCGTCATCGCCCTGCAGCTCCACAGCGGCGGCGAAGGCAAGATGCGCTTCAAGGACCTCTACATCCGGGAAATCGAATAGCCGGGAGCGGGAAATTGACGTCTTCCTGAGGTTGGGGCAGCTTCAGATCAAGAGACGTATAGCCCCAGTCCCACCGTGTCCGTCCAGGAGGCAATTCATCTAGCTACCGTGATTCAGGGGCTGTGGCTCCTGCAGATCTCACAGATACAAGTCGTGGGTG
Organism: Acidobacteriota bacterium; assembly: GCA_022821775.1. Classification (GTDB taxonomy): domain Bacteria; phylum Acidobacteriota; class Terriglobia; order Versatilivoradales; family Versatilivoraceae; genus Versatilivorator. Next base: position 805 of record JAJECY010000022.1, on the reverse strand, counting down.
ACCAATGGCGCACACCAACTACAACGCCGCCATATCGATCTGCCCTTTGGAAAATCTTGTTGAATAGGCCGGCTTCCTGATTTTCTACATACCGTCGAAGGGAATATGCGCACAGGTCGGCAACTTGGACCAAGCTTGAGGCTACTATCTACGAACAACGGAGTCTCAATGATCCTTTCGATTGATGTCCAGAGGGTACCTTCCTGGTGAAAACGCCTCATCAAGGTTGTGTGCTTCTTCGCAACTGTCTGGTTATTGTCGTGCACCAGGAGTCCGTAGTTCCTCGGACCAGCACCTTCAGTATTGGCCAGGAATCTCTCAAATCGGGACACCACCTGCTCAAACGCTTGCTCATCTACAGATTGCCTACTCCTTGCCGGATCAAAGTGGAGCTTATCGATACATTCAGCAAAAAGCCGTGCGAATCCCCATCCGGCAACACAATCCGCAACCTCCCGTATCAACCGACGACGCTCCTCTCGCGTCAAGTGTATATAGGATTTAGTGTGTGCAAAGTTCTTCTTTTGCTGCCGGTAAGCCCTGGTGTTCTGATTCCTCTGTAGCCTTAGAATCTCCCGATTGCGTTCACGACCGACCGCCCCCCTGCGTTGTTGCCAACTTAAACACAACGTCTTAAATTATGCCGCATAGTCGTCGCAGTACAGGGTTCGGTTCTCGCCATTGGTCAAAACAGCGGTCGACCGCTGCCGTCAGTTCCTCCAAGCTGCCGAAGTACAGGTTGTGCGTGGCTAATCGCCGCGTCAGCTTCCAAACCCGCTCTATGGGAGCGAGTTGCGGACTGTAG
>JAJECY010000273.1 GCA_022821775.1 Acidobacteriota bacterium | reverse complement strand
CGGAGGAACCCCATATCCGCTTCTTCGGGACCATCGACATCCAGCTTGCAGCCAGCCGTGACGGCATCCGGTGGGAGCGTGTGGGCGACCGCAAGCCCTTCATCCCCAACGGACCGCCCGGGAGCATCGACTCCGGGGAGGTCTATGTGGCCAATGCTCCGGTCCCGGTGGGGGACGAGCTATGGTTCTACTATTCGCCTTCCGCCATCGAGCACGGTCCCACCGGACGCAGCGGGCCCATCTGCCTGGCCAAGCTGAGGGTGGACGGGTTTGTCTCGGTGGACGCCGGGGAGGACACCGGGACCTTGGTCACACGGCCGTTTATCTGTGAGGGGGACACGCTGGAAATCAACGCCCAGGCCCGCGGCGGCCTGGCGGCCGTGGCGGTCCTGGACGGCGAGGGGACCCAGTACCCGGGGTTCGGCAAGATCGACTGCGCCGTTTTTGACAGCGACTCGGTCCGCCACGCGGTGACCTGGCGCCACGCCTCACTGGGAAGCCTGAAAGGCAAGGTCATCCGCCTCAAGTTCTATCTGAGGAACGCCCGGCTCTATTCCTTCCAACTGAGGAACTGAGGAGGGCGAGCACCAGGGAAATGTCCATTGGTCTCAGAAAGCTGCATCCCTTGATCGGAGCCGAGGTCACCGGGGTCGATCTGGCCGGGCCGCTGGACCAGGCTACGGTGGAAGCCGTCGGGAACGCCTGGAGCCGGTACGGGGTGCTTCTCTTCCGGCGGCAACCGATTACCGATGAGCAGCAGGTGGCCTTCAGCCGCCACTTCGGGTCTCTCGAGATCTTTCCCCAGGCGGCAAACCGTTCCCAGGCTGTCCCGGAGATCTTCCGCGTCACCAATGTAGGCGAGGACAACCGCATCCGGCCCGTCGACACTCCCGGCGCCCGCTACAGCACGCTGATCTGCGTCTGGCACACCGACAGCAGTTACCGTCGAGTGCCCAGCAAGGGCGCGGTGCTGCATGCCATCGAGGTGGTCAGCCAGGGCGGCGACACCCTGTTTGCCAACATGTGCCACGCCTACCGGCAGATGCCGCCGGAGCTGAAAGCGAGGATCGCGGGGCTGAGGGCGCGTCACAGTTTCCAATATTCCCGGCAGCTTCGCCGGCTTCCCCCCATGGATCCGGCCGAGGCGGCCCGGGTGCCGCCGGTGGACCATCCCCTGGTCCGCCGCCTCAGGGACGGCCGCCTCTCGCTCTACGTCAGCGCCACCTACATGGAGCGCATCCTGGGCCTGAGCGAAGCGGAAAGCAGGCAGCTCATCGACGAGCTGATGGCCTGGGCCACCCGGGACCCGTTTGTCTACCGGCACCGCTGGCATCCCCACGACGTCCTGATGTGGGACAACCGCTGGTGCATCCACGTGGTGACCCCCTTCGACCACGGCGCCGAGCGCCGGGTGATGCACCGCACCACCATCGCCGGCACCGAACCGGTGGAAGGATAGGTCGGCACTTCCGGCCTCTCTTCAAATCCCTCCAATGGAACAGGAATCCGTTGACGTCTTTGTGTGGCGCGTTCCGGGTGCGATAATCGTGCCGTGGACACCCTGTGCCGTGACTGTGGCAACCAGCCGTCCCCCGAGGCCGAAACCTGCCCGGCCTGCGGATCGGCACGCATGGTGCGGCACAGCGAGCTTCATGGCCTCACCATCGCCCATCTCGACTGCGATGCGTTCTACGCCACCATCGAGAAACGCGACCGGCCGGAGTTGCGGGACCTTCCGGTGGTCGTCGGCGGGCGCCACCGGGGCGTGGTGGCCGCGTGCTGCTACGTCGCCCGTGCCCGGGGCGTGCACTCGGCCATGCCGATGTTCAAGGCCTTGAAAGCCTGCCCCGACGCCACGGTCATCAAGCCGGACATGAAAAAGTATGCCGCGGTGGGACGTCAGGTCCGGGCGATGATGCGGAACTTGACCCCTCTGGTGGAACCGCTCTCCATCGACGAGGCTTTCATGGACCTCGCCGGCACGGAGGCTCTGCACCGCTGCAGCCCGGCAACGACTCTGGCGGCGCTGGCGCGCCGCGTGGAGGAGGAGCTTTCCATCACCGCCTCCATCGGGCTCAGCTACAACAAGTTTCTCGCCAAGATCGCCTCGGATCGGGACAAGCCGCGCGGTTTCAGCGTGATCGGACGAGCCGAGGCCAGAACCTTTCTCTCCGACCAGCCCGTCAGCCTGTTGTGGGGTGTGGGGAAGGCGATGCGGCAGCGGCTCAGCCGGGACGGCATCAGGCTGGTTGGCGAACTGGCCCGCATCGACCAGGCCGAGCTTGTGGCCCGTTACGGCAAGATCGGTCGGCGGTTGTGGTTGTGCGCACGGGGCGAAGACGACCGCCGGGTCGAACCCGAAAGCAAAGCCAAGAGCATGTCGTCGGAAACCACCCTCGACAGGGACACCGCCGAGTTGGCCGGGCTGCGCCCGATCCTGTGGCAGTTGGCCGAGACGGTGGCGCGCCGCATGAAAAAGGCCGGCATCGCCGGCAAGGGCGTCACGCTGAAACTCAAAACCGCCGACTTTCGCATCGTAACCCGCGGTCGCCGGCTGCACAGTGCGACTCGGTCAGCCGAAGAGCTGTTCCGGGCCGCCGAACCCCTGCTGGTTCGGGAAATCGACGGACGTGCCTTCCGCCTGATCGGCATCGGCGTTCATGACCTTGTCGAGGCCGGCCAGGTTGCCCAGGGCGAGCTCTTCGGTAGCATTGGGTCGACCGAGAGCAAGGTCGAGAAGGCGCTGGACGCCGTGCGGGAAAAGTTTGGAAGCGCCGCTATCGTCAAGGGCCGAGGCCTCGGTATCAAGCTTGAGCGGCAGGGACCCTCGAAAGTCGAGTAGGTCAACCGGTTTTCGACTATCTGAATGCGGAACCGAAGGAATAGCTGAGGCGAGCATAGAAGTAGGCGCCGTTGAATCCGAAGGGAGAGCTCTCGCTATACCGTTCGCCGACGTTCAAGGCTATCGGGTTTTCGTCCGGATAGGTGTTGAAGACATTCCGGCCGCCGATTGCGAGGGTGATGTCCCGTCTGAAGGAGTAGGCCAACTCCACGTCCAGCAGGTGCTTGCCCCTGGAGGTGTGTGCGTTGTCGAAGTCGAACCAACTGCTGTAGTAGCTGAACCTGCCGAGAAACCGCAGTCTTTCCTCCCATGCTTTGTGTTTGACGGTAAGGCTGTGCCGGGTTTCCGGAAGCCCTTCCTGCAGCGAACGAAGCCGCCCCTGGCTGAGGGTGTCGGAATTGAAGTCCGTCACCTTCGTATCCGTGTGGTTGAGCAGGAAGCTGAAATCGGTGTGTCCGCCCAGTTGCGGAGGCGACCAGGTTGCGATCACATCGAGTCCTGCGGTCCTGGTTGCGAAGTCGTTGGTAAAAAAGCGGAAGTTTTGCAGGTTGGAGGCGCTGGTGACTCCTTCGGCAACCAGGTCGTCAACCTCCTCCGGCCTCAGATTGTAGAGCTGAGTCAGTGTAAGGCGATCCTCCAGGTCGATGCGGAAAAGATCCGCGGTCAGTGTGAACGGTCCCCGCTCCAGGATTCCGCCCAAGGCGAAGTTCCGCGACGTCTCCGGTTGCAGAGGGATGCCGCCTCTCAGCCTGGCGACGGCGGAGGTTGACGGAATGGTTCCGTTGTTGACCAGGTCCATGAGCGCAAGATCGAATTGGGTCGATACGTTGAATGCGTTCGACTGTCCTGGTGTGGGAGCGCGGAAGCCGGTGCTCAGACTGCTGCGCAGGGAGAGGGACTCGACCAGGCGGAGACGAGCCGAGACCTTGCCGTTCAAGGTGCCGCCAAAACCCTGGAAATCCTCAAAGCGCAGCGCGCCTCCGGCGGTCCAGGCATCGTCATCTCCCTGAAACTCGACGTCTCCGTACACCGCGTAGTTGGATCGGTTCCATTTGCCGGCCGCAATTTCGCTGAAACCGGGAAAACCGTTGGAGGCAGCGCTGAATCCCTGGGGAGCCAGCGGGCCGATCCGGAACGACTCAAGCTGGCCCATACCGATCTCGAACTGTTCGTTGCGCCATTCGAAACCGCCGGCCAGGTTGGTCTTGCGGTTCAGCGGGTACGAAAGGTCGAGGTTGAAGTTCAGTTCCCTTTGGGTGTACTTGCCGGGGTTGAAATCGGTGGGCGAGTCGGGCCCGAGCGAGGCATTCACCGTGTGGAAGATGAAGAAGTCGGCCGCGTTGCTGCCGGCGCTCAGGCTGACGTCCCAGTTGATGGCGTTCCCGGTCTGCCCGCGGAAGCCGCCCACCAGCGAGGCATCCAGCGTCTCACCCCCGAATTGGGGAGTGAAACCGCCGGGAAATCGTTCCTGGAAGGAGAAGCAGTCGGGGTCTTCCAAGACCCTTTTCAGCGCCGCCGGATCCGGCAGGTGGTCGACCACGCGAACCTCGGGGCAGCCGGCAGAGCCGTCGAGCACGCCGTCCTTGGCGTCCAGCAGGTCACCGATGAGGAGTGTCCGGCCCCTGTCGGCGCTGAAGACGCCGGCGCGGGTGTTGGGGTTGCGGAAGAAAAAGCCGCCGGTGACTTTCTTCTCGGCATAGTTGGCATGGCCGTAGAATTGGGTGCTTCCGAACACGTTCCCGAAATTGGCCCACAGCTTGACATCGTCATCGATGTCGGGTGACCCCCAGATCTGGGCCGGGTTGCGAACGTTGGTGTTTCCCCGGGAAATCAGGGCTGCGGCATCGGCCCGCTGCACACTGCGGTCGGTCGGCTTGCTGGTGGTGAACTCGCCGCTGAGGTTGAGAAAGCCGAATTGACCCCAGGGCAGACCCAGGTTGCCGGCGGCGCTCCAGCTTTCTCCGTCACCGGCAGTGTAGGCTCCGGTTCGTAACTCGACAGTGCCGCCTTGGCGGGCGTCCTTGAGTTGGAAGTTCATCACACCCGCAATGGCATCCGAACCGTACTGGGCGGAAGCACCGTCACGCAGCACCTCGACCTGGCGTAGAGCAATTGCGGGAATCACCGAAAGGTCAGGACCCTGGGCGCCGGTAGCAGGGCCGCCACCGCCCCAGTGGATGACCGCCGCGCGGTGGCGCCGTTTGCCGTTGACCAGCACCAGGGTGTGGTCCGGGGCGAGGTTGCGCAGGCTGAGCGGTCGCACGATGGTGGAGGCGTCGCTGATGGGCTGGGTGTTGACGTTGTAGGACGGCGCCAGCGTGCGAAGCAGGTTGCTCAAGTCGGTATCGCCCTGGCTGCTGAAGTCCTGGGAGCTGATCACGTCCACCGGCACCATCGACCTGGTGACCGAGCGCGGCTTGGCGCGACTGCCGATGACGACAATCTCTTCGGTGATGACTTCAATAAGCTCGGACTCTTCTTCTTGCTGTCCGGCTTGAGACTGTTCTTCCTGGCTGTCGGTCTGCTGAGCAAACGCCTGGAGCGCCACCACCTGCAGCAAGAGTGCGGTCAGCCTCGACAAGCGGTAGAGAAAGCTCGTTTTCGGCATGCTTTCGTGCTTCCGGTTCCCAAGTCCAGGAGAGTATTCATTGTTCCAGGAGAATCCCCAGCGCCTGGCAACAAACCCCTGCGCCTGGTGGCTGGAGACCGATTCAAAGTCAGGCATGGGTTAACTATTGATTCACATCGATGCACAGGATGCACAGGATTTTTTCTGCAGACTGCGGGCTTGCAGTCCTAAACACCCGCAAATCCGCACGCGATCATCGCCTGAGTCAGCCTCTTGTGCAGCAGCTTGCCCTCCTGATTATCCTGTGCATCCTGTGCATCGATGTTGAATGGATGGTCCTCTCGACTGATCTGCCCCGTCGCTGCGGGCGGGGCGGCCCCAATCCGTTGCTTTCCGTTTTGAACTGCAATAGCATGAGCTTCGTCCTTCAATCCCTCCGGTAAGACGTTCGTCCCCCGGGACGCCGTGTCAACGGATGAAGATACCCCTCCCAGCGGCAAGCTCCTGTCCTTTACCCGCCAATGGCGGGCTCGGTTTGCGGCAGCGGTGTCGGCGACCCGCCTCTTTCGCCTGTCCCAGGTCAAGCTGGGGGAGGCCAAGTTTGAGCCTTGCAGCCGGGTTGTGCGGACTCCTTGTCCTGAACCACGGCCTGTCGATCTCTGCCGCGGATGTCCTGGATTGGCCTCAATGGCGGGGTCCCGGCCGCGCCGGGGTGTGGTCCTCGGTCCAACTGCCGCCGCGGCTCGGCCCGGGTGCGGTCGAGAAGCTCTGGAGCAGCAAGGTCGGCGGCGGATTTTCGGGCGTTGTAGTTGCCGGGGATCGGGTGCTGACCATGGACCGGGGCGGGTCCGGGGAAGAGGAACGGGTGCTCTGCCTGAACCGGATGGACGGCTCCCTCCTTTGGACCCACAGCTATCCGGCGCCCTACGGGGACCTGGATTGGGGCAAGGGCCCCCGGGCCACCCCCGCGGTCGAGGGCGGGGAGGTCTTTACCCTGGGAGCCGTCGGCAAGGTCGCCTGCCTCCGCCTCTCGGACGGCAAGCCGCGCTGGAGCCTGGATCTTCAGACACGCTTCGGTGGGAAACAACCTACCTGGGGACACTCCGCCTCGCCTCTGGTGGTTGGAGACCTGGTCTACCTGCAGGCCGGAGGGCAGCACGGCGCCAGCGTGGTGGCCCTGGACCGCCGGACAGGCAGGGAACGCTGGCGAGCCCTGGAGGACCGTCCCGGATACTCCTCGCCGGTCATGGCCAAGGTCGGATCAACCGAGCAGTTGCTGGTGTGGACGGCCGATCGGCTGGTGGCTCTCGACCCGCGGACAGGAGAGGTAATCTGGGGGGTGCCCTTCCGAACCAGCAGCTACGACGTGGCCATCATTTCACCGGTGTTCGACGGCAGCCGGTTGTTCGTCTCGGGTTACTGGGACGGCGCCCTGGCCTGTGGCTTGCAGCACGGACAAGGTCCGGTGGAGCTGTGGCGGTCACGCAGGTTGAGCTGCCTGATGTCCACGCCGCTCTGGTCCGGAGACCACCTCTACGTCCTGGACAAGCGGGACGGCCTGCAGTGCATCCACTGGCCCAGCGGGAAGTCGGTCTGGTCCGACGAGCACCGTCTCACGCCCCGTGGGCGGAACCCCCACGCTGCGTTGGTATGGGCAGGGGAAGGCCGTTCCGGCACAAATGCCGGGGGGGCAGCCGTGGCCGTCAACGCCGTGGGTGAGCTGGTCCTGCTGAACCTGACCCCCCAGAGGTTCGAAGACCGGGGGCGGGTGAAGATCATCGAAGCGGGCGACGCGCCTCTTTGGGCCCACCCGGCCTTCTCGGGCCAGGAGGTCTACGTCCGCAGCCAAAAGGAGCTGGTCTGTGTCCGAGTATCGCCCTGACCGGCAGGGTGAGCGGCGCCAACCGCAGTTGCACGGCTCTCTCCAGGACCGCCACACATCGGGAAGGAAGCCTGCTTTGGTATAGAATACCTGCTGAGGCCACGCCTGCGACTGATAGGCATGGAAGGACAAGAGAACCACCGGTGGAATTGAACATCGATGCACAGGATGCACGTGATAGTCACGACGGGAGGTTGCTGCACCAGAGGCTGACTCCGGCGATGATCACGTGCGGATTTGCGGATGCCCAGGACTACCAGCCAGCCTCTCCAGAAAAAATCCTGTGCATCCTGTGCATCGATGTGAATCGAAAATCGACCGATGCTTGACTTTGAACCGGTTTCCAGCCACCCGATGCCGGGCGTTGGTTTCAGGCGACCCTCCAAGCGGTCGCAATCATCCCTGTTCATCGCGGGAATCGTCATGCCGACTCGTTTCCTACTGCTTTCGGTCCTGATGGCCACGGCGCTCAATGCCACCGGTCAGGTGTCGGACCCCGCCCGGATCGAGTTCTTCGAGAAACGGATCCGCCCCCTGCTGGTGGAGCATTGCCAGGTGTGCCACGGGCCCAGGCTGCAGCAGGGAGGCCTGCGCCTGGATTCGGCCGAGTTTTTGCGTCAGGGGGGGCAGTCGGGCCCGGCGGTAGTGCCGGGCGATGTGGTGCAGAGCCGCCTGATTCAGTTGGTGAGGGGTTCCGGGAACTTGCAAATGCCTCCCACCGGGCCTCTGTCGGCCAGTCAGATCGCCGCCCTGGAGCAGTGGGTTCGAGACGGCGCCGTCTGGCCCGAACCCCGGGCGGTCCGGGAGCAGAAGGGGGAGCGGCAGAGTCATATAGTTGCCCGGTCCCCGGGCGACGGGGAGTTGGCCGCCGAGTTGCAGGTCTGGCTGAAGGCCGACGCCATCCAGCTCAAGGAGGGCGAGCCCCTCAAGTCCTGGCAGGACGCCGGCGGGCGCGGCAACCATTGGATAGTTTCCGCGGCGGAGGAGCTCGGGGGCGAGGCCGCGGCGCCGGAATGGATTGCCGAGAGCCGGGTGCACGGCAGGCCGGCCCTGAGATTCAAGGGTCGGAACCGGCTGCAGGCTCCGGATGCTCTGCCGGCTGCAGGTTCGGAATCTGCCGGGACCGTGATCGCCGTGGCCCGATTTGAGCCGGGGGACAAGAGCGGAGTGGGGCCGGGCGGCAAGCGTCCCTGGATCATCGCCATGACCCGCCGGCCCGGGAACGCCAACGGCGCCACCGGCTTGTACCTCAACGGGCAGGAGTCGGAGGGTTTCCCGGCGGTCCGGTCCCTGCTGAACCAGCTTGCCGCCGGCGGGATCTCGTTTCGGGGGGACTTGGCGGAAGTGATCCTCTACGACACCGCCCGCACCGAAGCCGAGCGAAGGTCGGTGGAGGCCTACCTGGGGCAAAAATACGACATCCTGCTTCCCTGGAACCCGGAGGAGACGCTCGCCGAGTTTACCGAGGAAGAGAGGTCCTTCTGGGCCTTTCAACCAGTGACTCCCAGGGAGCCTCCGGCAGTAGGCGACCGGGCGTGGCCCCGCACCTGGCTGGACCGATTCATTCTTGCCGGCCTGGAGGCCAAGGGCTTGCGGCCGGCTCCCGCCGCGGACCGCCGCACGCTGATTCGCCGGCTCTACTTCAACCTGCTGGGTCTGCCGCCGGAACCCGCGGAGGTGGAAGCCTTTGTCAACGACCCCTCGCCCCAGGCCTACTCGAACCTGGTGGAGCGCCTGCTGGACTCGCCCCACTACGGCGAGCGCTGGGCCCGCCACTGGCTGGACGTGGTCCGCTATGCCGACACCACCGCCCATGACGGCAACTACATCATGCGCTTCGCCTACCGCTACCGCGATTACGTGGTGCGGGCCTTCAACCGGGACAAGCCCTACGATCGGTTCATCCTGGAACAGCTTGCCGGGGACCTCCTCTCGGGAGACGCCGACTGGCGGGCCTTTCGCGACCGGACGGTGGCCACCGGGTTCCTGGTGCTGGGTCCCAAGGCGCTGGCGGAGCAGGACAAGAAGAAGTTCCTGTTTGACGTGGCCGACGAGCAGATCGACGTTACGGGCCGCACCTTCCTGGGACTGACACTGTCCTGCAGCCGCTGCCACGACCACAAGTTCGACCCCATTCCCACCGCCGACTACTACTCGCTGGCCGCCATCTTCAAGGGCACGCGGACCATGGCCGATCTGGAGTTCGCCTCCAAGTGGCAGGAATGGTCCCTGGCGAACGAGCTGCGGAAGCGGTACCCGGGCCGGTTTCCCGCTCCCGTGCCCAGCCTGGCTCCCTTGGGCGAGGCCAGCCAGTCCAGCACCAGGTGCGAGGCCACGGCCGACAAGGCGATCGACGGGGTCTTCAACAACCGCCAGGAGACCGACGAGGGCGACGCCAGCCCCTGGTGGGAGGTGAAGCTGGCCGACAGCGGTCCCATCGGCATGGTGGTCTTGTGGAATCGGGTGGATGCCGAATTCAAGCGCCTCTCCAACTTCCGGGTCTCGGTGCTGACGGACGAACGACAGGAGGTGTGGAACCAGGTCTTTTTCCCGGAGGGTCCGGATGCCGAGGAGTTCCCGACCCCGGCCGAGGGATTTCGCATCTGCCCGCCCCGGGGAACCACCGGCCGGATCGTGCGGGTGGAACTGCTGGGGCCCCGGGAAGATGAGACCTCCTATCTGCATATGGCGGAAGTGGAAGTGTTTGCCGGCGGGGACTGCTCCAGGCCGCCGGCGGACCCGCTGACGGTGATGGCGGTCAAGGATGGGGGCCCGGCTCCCATGCGAATCCTGGTCCGCGGAAACCACCACAATCCCGGCAAGCTGGTCCCCCGTCGTTTTCTGCAGATCCTGGATCGGGGCACAAACGGGATCGTCGACAGCGACCAGAGCGGCCGCCTGGAGTTGGCCCGCTTCATTGCCAGCCCCGACAACCCCCTGACGGCGCGGGTGATGGTCAATCGGATCTGGCAGTGGCACTTCGGGACCGGCCTGGTGGCCAGCAGCGACAATTTCGGGACGCTGGGGGACCGGCCCTCCCACCCGGAGCTGCTGGATCGATTGGCGGCCTATTTCGTGGAGTCGGGATGGTCCGTCAAGCAGATGCACCGGCTGATCCTGAACTCCAACGTCTACCGGATGCAAAGCGGCATTTCCAGCCCCGCGGCCGAGCTTGCGGACGCCGGCAACCGCCTGCTCTGGAGGTTCCCGCGCCGCCGCCTGGAGGCGGAAGCCCTGCGCGACGCCATCCTGGCCCTCAGCGGGCGGCTCGACCGGACCATGGGCGGCTCCATCTTCGACTACAAGGGCAAGTCCGCGGTGGACGACTATTACCGCGGCCTGTTCTCTGCCGGGAAGGGGGGCTACGGCTTCGACGCCTACCGGAGCGGGCGCCGCAGCCTCTACCTCCCGGTGGTGCGCAACCAGCTCTTCCCCATGTTCCAGCTCTTCGATTTTGCCGATTCCAACGCCGTCACCAGCCGGCGCGGCGACTCCACCGTGGCCCCCCAGGCCCTGTTCCTGTTGAATAGCCCCTTCGTGCTGGAGCAGGCCCGCCATTTCGCCGATGACCTGCTCTCCCGGGAGGGCGCCGATGACAGGGAGCGAGTGGAACTGGCCCATCGCAAGGTCCTGGCGCGGCCTCCCTCCGACCGGGAGACCGAGCAGGCGCTGGCCTACCTGGCAGCCTACCCCCGGGCAGAGGGGACGGCGCAGGACGAGAAAGCGGAGAGCCGGCAGGAGGCTTGGGCCAGTTATTGTCAACTGTTGTTCGGCCTCAATGAATTCATGTATATTGAGTGAGCCGTTTGCAAAACTCGTCGTCAAGCGCCCCTATTCGCGGCGTCTCCTGCCTGCGGAATTTTGCAAACGGCTTGAGTGAGAGCGGAGCGTTTCCTTCCCGAGATTACCGGCATGAATGACTCTTCGGCAGCGCACCCGGCTTTCCTTCCCGGGCCGGTTTCCCGGCGCGATCTTTTGCGCCAGGCCGCCTGCGGCTTCGGCTACCTGGCCTTCGCCGGATTGTCCTCGCTGGATGCCCGGGCCTCGGGGGCGCCATCCAGGGATCTCAATCCTCTCAGGCCCAAGCCGACCCATTTCCGGCCCAGGGCCAAGCGGGTCATCTTCCTCTTCCTGCACGGCGGCGTCTCCCACATCGACACGTTCGATCCCAAGCCCAAGCTGACCCAGATGCACGGCAAGCCCTTGCCCTTCCCCAAGCCGGAAGTCACCTTTGCCGAGACGGGGAACCTGTTGAAGTCTCCCTGGGAATTCCGGCAGTACGGGGAATGCGGCCAACCTGTGAGCGAGCTCTTTCCCCATGTCGGCACCTGTGTGGATGACCTGTGCATGATCCATTCCATGGTGGGCGACTTCGTCTCTCACGGGGGCGCCGCCCTGCAGCTCCACACCGGGGACGGGAACCTGATCCGCCCCAGCATGGGCTCCTGGATCCTCTATGGCCTGGGAACCGACAACCGGAACCTCCCCGGGTTCATCAATATCTCACCCCCCTACATCCATGGCGGAGGCCAGAACTTCGGGTCGGCCTTTCTGCCCGCGGTCTACCAGGGAACGGGGATCGGCGACGGCGCTACCCAGTTCGTCGAAGGGGAAATACCCAACCTGAAGGGCGGGGGAAGAGATCCGGCGGCGCAACGCCGGCAACTCGACCTGATGGGGGCCTGGAACCGGCGCCATCTCGCCTCGAACGCCTACGATGCCCGTCTGGAAGCCCGCATCCAGGCCTTCGAGCTGGCCTTTCGCATGCAGCGCCATGCGCCCGAGGCCCTGGATTTCTCCAAAGAGTCCCAGCGCACCCTGGATCTCTACGGCATCGGGGAGGAACCCACCGACGAGTACGGGCGCCAGTGCCTGCTGGCTCGCCGACTGGCCGAGCGGGGAGTGCGTTTCGTGCAGGTGTCCCACAGCTATCCCAGAAATTACTGGGATCAGCATTCCAAGTTGCGCGAGGGCCACGAGAAGAACGCCCGCAAGGTCGACAAGCCCATTGCGGGATTGCTCAAGGACCTCAAGGGCCGGGGGATGCTGGAGGATACCTTGGTCATCTTCGGCACCGAGTTCGGGCGCTCACCCGCGGTGCAAGGGGATGACGGGCGCGACCACAACCCCACCGGGTTCACCATCTGGATGGCCGGCGGCGGGATCAGGCCCGGGATTCGCTACGGCGCCACCGACGAGTTCGGCTGGTATGCCGTGGAAAACAAGATGACCTTCAACGATTTTCACGCCACCGTCCTCCACCTGATGGGCCTGGACCACACCAGGCTCACCTACCGCCACGCCGGACGCGATTTCCGACTGACGGACGTCGCCGGCGAGGTGCCGCAGGAAATCCTTCTGTAGCCCACCGGAATCCTTCCTCAATTGTTCAGTATTCGATGGGCTGGTCTTCGAAGTGCCGATGGCGTCGATACCGGATGCGGCAGTCGACTCGCACCAGGGCCAGCCGGCCGGCGATGTCGGGGTCTCGCCTGAGAAGCTTGACCCTCAACCGGTTTCGGCCCCTCCGAGGGTAGAGAGCGGGGTCGAGATGGAAGTCGTAGGCATAGCCGTAGGGCGTGATGGAATGGGTGCTGGAACGCTGATCCACCAGCCGGTAGGTCATGTCCACCTTCCGGAGAATGGAATCGGGAAGCTTCTGCCCGTTGAGATGGACCTCGACCCTGTCGTAGTTGGGAAGGATTTCCCGGAAGCGGACTCGCAGCACCACCGACTTGACCCGTCCCAATCGGCGCCAGTGCAGCAGGTCGTCGGCCACTCGGAACGTCACCCGGTGGGATTCTCCGGGATCCAGCTCCTTGGGGAGCTGAATGTTCCTTCCGGGCAACCAGCCTGCCGTGGCCTCGTCCCGGACATCGGAGCGCACCAGGTAGTGCTTGTCGGCCCGGGCCAGAAGCTCGGGGTGTCCCAGCAGGCGCAGCGCTTCATATTCCCGCGGGGTCCAGGGCCATCCGTTGGGAGCCCAGACATGGTCGGCAATGGCGAAGCCCTCGGCGCCCTGAACGTAGGCGTTGGCGGCAGCAGCCCGGATCATGGCCGGGGTGGCGCTGCGGGCGAATTGCCGATGGAGATTGGTGTGGAAGGCGAAGTAGACCCGGCAAGGGGTGCCCCGGGTCAGGGCCACCACCGGGGCCAGGTCGACGTCCTGGTCCACGCCCTCTTCCTCGGTGAAGCTGCTCTCGCAGAAGAGCCCGTCCACCAGCTTTTGCGAGACCCACAGGCCGACCTCGTATCCCACCAGTTTCCAGGCATCGGGGTGAGCCGGAATGCGCAGGTAGATCGGCTTGGGGCGTTTCTGAAGGTCCCCGGCCCGGTCGGCCACTCGGCGCAGGTCCCGCAGCCATTGGGTGAGCAGCGGGGCCAGCCGGTCCACTTCGCTGAACCGGCAATAGGGCATGGCCGAGGTCAGGTTCAACTCGACCCCGTCGGTCTCGTAGTCGGAAAGCATCTCCGACAGAAGACGGAAGCGCTCCTCCCGAACCTCGGCGTGGAGAAAGCTGAAGCGGGTTTTCAGGAGGCCGGCCGCCCTGGGGTCGGGGTCCTCGCCCACCTGGAATTGGGGATTGTCCAGGGTGAAGGCCGACCAGCGCCCCAGGTTCCGGTGGGTTTGCCGGTTGCCGCTGTGAAGGCTGATCCAGGTGCTGGGGATCAGGCGGATGCCGTGATGGTGGCAGCGGTCGCAGAGGAGTTTCAGCGGGTCGTGACCGTCGGCGATCAACTGCCGCAGGACCCGTGCCGTTCTGCCCCAGACGTAGTGGTCCCACCGCTGGACCGTAGCTCCCCAAAGGTCGGCCACTCGACTGGGATAGAGCACCGTCCCATGGGCGCCGGCCGCAAACAGCACCAGGGCGTCCACGCCGCTTCCCGCCAGTTGGTCGGCGATGGAGCCGTGATCTTCCGGAGTGATGGGCGGCTCAAAGCTGTCCAGCCCCCCGACGTGGCGCCCGTCGTTGAAGAGGAAGACCCGTGGCGGGCGAGTCTGCATTTCTCACCGGGGTTGCTTTCTTGAGAAGAGTGTAGGAGGCGAGGTACGTGTTCAGCCTGCCCCGTCCGTGGCGCAAACTTCACTCACGGGCCGCCGCGTTGGCCCCCCACCGGATCGACGGCAGACTGCGCCGTCTCTCCGACTCCCCCTCAAGGGGGGAGTGAGTATAGTTGCTCCCTACAAGGCTTCAGTGATCCCCCGCAGGTCATCCCGCCCCCCAATCCCCCCAACGTCGGTCAAGAAACTCGAGTATCACTCCCCCCGTGAGGGGGAGTCGCAGAAGTCGAGCCGAATGGCGAAGGCTTCTGCGGTGGGGGGTTCGCACAAGCAGCGCCGAATGGCGCGGTCTTGTGCGCCGTCGCGGGTTCGCACCGGCCAAGCTACGGGCGAAGGCTGATGCGGTGGGGGGGTACGCCGGTCCACCGAGAAGTGCGGGACTAAGCCAGAATCTTGTGCGCCACCACGCCGGCCACGTCGGTCAGGCGGAAGTCGCGGCCACCGTAGCTGTAGGTCAGCTTTTCGTGGTCGATTCCCAGCAGGTGGAGGACGGTGGCGTGAAAGTCGTGGATGTGCATGCGGTCCTCAACCGCATGGTAGCCGAACTCGTCGGTGGCTCCGTAGGCCCTGCCGCCCTTGACCCCGCCGCCCGCCATCCAGATGGAGTAGCCATAGGGGTTGTGGTCCCGCCCGTCTCCGTTCTGGGATACGGGAGTGCGGCCGAACTCGCCGGCCCAGATGACCAGCGTGTCCTCCAGCAGTCCCCGCCCCTTGAGATCCTTCAGCAAGCCGGCGATGGGCCGGTCGACCTGCCGGGCGTTGTCTGTATGCTTGGCGTAGAGCTCGCCATGTTGATCCCAGCCGACCCCGCCGGGCATGTAGGTGTGAGTGCACTGGATGTAGCGGACGCCCCGTTCGGCCATGCGCCTGGCCAGCAGGCACTGCCAGCCGAAATCGGCGGTGAGGGGGTCGTCCAGGCCGTAGAGCTTCCGGGTGGGTTCCGACTCCTTTTCCACTTCAAAGACTTCCGGGGCCGCCGCCTGCATCCGAAAGGCCAGTTCGAAGGCCTGAATGCGGGCTTCCAGCTCGGGGTCGTGCCGGCGCAGCAAGCGGTGCCGCCGATTGATGTTCTGCAGCATGTCGAGCTCGTAGCGGGCCAGCTCGGGTGAGTAGCGCTTGTTCAGGAGGTAGCGGATGGGCTCCTTCCGGACATCCTTGACGTAGAGGCCACCGTGTCCGACGGCCGTGCCCTGATAGGCCCCCGGCAGGAAGGCCGAGCCCCAGTTCTTGGCGCCGCCGTGGGAAAGGGCCGGCTTGATCATGATGAATCCCGGCAGGTTCTGGTTCTCCGTCCCCAGGCCGTAGACCACCCAGGAGCCCATGCTGGGCCGCACGAAGGTGCTGGTGCCGGTGAAGGTCTGGAGCATGGCGGCGCCGTGGTCGACACCTTCGCCCACCATGGAACGGATCACGCAAAGGTCGTCGGCGCAGTCGCGGACCTGGGGAAAGAGATCGCTGACGGGAAGCCCGCTTTGGCCCCCGGGCCGAAACTCCCAGGGAGACTGCATCAGCGGCCCCGCCGGGTTCTCGTCGTCGAAGGCCAGCGGCCTCTCGATGGGAAGCGGTTTGCCGTGGTCGCGGGTCAGGCGCTCCTTGGGGTCCAGAATGTCGATCCCCGAAGGCCCTCCGTGCATGAAGAGGAAGATGACCCGCTTGGCTCTGGGCTTGAAATGGGGCGGCCGCTCGGCCAGCGGGTTTCCCGACGGCGAGGCCAGCAGCCCCGATTCCTCGGCAAGCAATCCGGCCAGGCCCAGAAATCCGAAACCGCCGGCCGAAGCCCGCAGCATGGCGCGCCTGGAGACCGGCGCCTGAAGTCTTCGGTAGAGGGAATGGAGATCGCTCATGTTGGGATCCATCAACTGACCGCTGCAGCCCGCGAGAGTGCCGGCGGGCGCTCAATCCACGTACATGAAGGCATTGGAGGACAACAGGGCCTTGCAGTAACTCTGCCAGCCCTGGAGCCGGCTCTGGTCGCCCGGCGACCGCTCCTGAAATCCCCGGATGTAGTCCAGGGCCCGGTCCAGCTCCTCGCTTTGGGGGCGCCGACTCAAGGTCCTGAGATGGGCAAGATTCAGCCGCTCCCGGTCACTGGAATTCGGGTCCTTCAGCAGAAGCTCGGCCAGCCCGCGGGAGCGTGTCTCCACGAATTGGCTGTTGAGCATGAACAGGGCCTGGGGAGCCACGTTGGTCTGGAGACGCTCTCCCGAGGAAGTGGTGGCGTCGCCGAAGTCGAAAAGGTTGAGCAGCGGGGGCAGATTGGCGCGCCGCAACGGCAGATAGATGGTGCGGAGGTGCTGGGTCTCCGGGTCCACGCTCAGCCGCTCACTGCTGTTCTCGGGCTGGTATCCGGTCCCGCTCTGCAAGGTGCCGCCCATCTTCAGGTCGAGCGAGTCATCCATTGCCAGCATGCCGTCGCGAATTTCCTCCACCTTAAGTCGTCGCCTGGGGAAGTGGGACAACCAGAGATTCGTGGGATCGGTTTGGGCCGTCAGCTCCGGCCGCGAACTCACCGTCTGGTAAGTGCGGGACCGCATGATCAAACGGTGGAGGTACTTCAGCGACCAGCCGTTCACCCGGAACTCCCGGGCCAGATAATCCAGCAGTCGGGGATGGGTCGGCGTCTCCCCCTTGGCTCCGAAGTTGTCGGGCGTCCGTACCAGGCCCTGGCCGAAATGCCAGTGCCAGACACGGTTCACCATCACCCGGGCCGTGAGCGGATGCTCCGGCTGAACGAGCCAGCGGGCCAGTTGCAGGCGGCCGCTGCCCTGGCTTGCCTCCATGGGCCGGCACCGGGTGTCGAATACCCTGGGAGAGACCTTGGGAGCTTCCTCGCCCGGATTGGCGGGATCGCCTCGGACGAAGACCTTCTGCTCGACCACCTTGCCGTCCTCCACGGCGTTGGCCATGTCCGGTTCCGGAGGCGATTCCTTCTCCAACTGCTCGATCTCTTGCTGGAGCCGTACGATGGTTTCCCTGTGTTCTTCGGAGAAGAGTTGAGTGTCGCCGGCCTTGAGGATAAACGGTGTCTGGTAACTATCGTCCCTCGGGTTGCCCTGCAGATAGACTTCGTGGAAGAAGCGGTCCCTGCCGGGGATGAACTTGGGGCGGTCTTCCCTGGCTTCGTCCGGCCCGGCCTTCTCGACCCGCTGCCGCCAGGCCTCCAGTTCCCGGTTCCACTGGTGGAGAGTCTGTCGGAATTTCTCCTGATAGTCCCGGGCGACCGAGGCACGCCGGTCCTCCCCGGACCGGCGCCAGGCCAGCAGGTGGGGGCGGAACCCCTGGCCGGGCTTGAGATAGCCGGCCCAGCGTTGGAGGATCGATTCTTTCAGATCCAGCTTGCGGGACAGCTCCTCAGGATCGGCTCCCTGGCCGTAGACCCGATGGGCGGCCAGCATGTAGTCGGCCAGCCGCCGGCTCTCCGCCTCCGCAAACCGTTCCTTTTCCTTTTCGACCAGCTTCCCCTGGGTTTGCTTGCGGTCGTCGATTTTCTTCTTGTGATCGAGATAGACCTGGTGCTCTTCGGGGAGGACCAGGGGCTTCATGAACATTTCGGAGACGTGGGCGGTCGGATCCACGAAGCTGCGGGTGCTGGCAAAGACGGAGATCAGGGAGTAGTAGTCCCGGGTCAGGATGGGGTCGAACTTGTGGTCGTGGCAGCGG
>JAJECY010000141.1 GCA_022821775.1 Acidobacteriota bacterium | reverse complement strand
CTTGGCGCCGTCGACGATGGCTGTCTTCGGGTCGGCCCCCTCCTTGAGCCGCTGATCGATGAAGTCCATCATGACCAGCGAATCGTTGATGGTGACCCCGCTAAGCCCGAAGAAGCCCATGAAGGACGCGGCGCTCATGGGCACTCCCAAAACAAGGTGACCGAGGACGACGCCGATCAGACCGAATGGAATGATGGCCATCACCAGGAACGGCTTGATGTAGGATCCCAGGGACAGGGCCAGCAGCGCGAAAATCGCGAGCATGGCGAGCACGAAGCCGCGGTACAAGGCGTCCAGCGACTCCAACTGCTGCTGCTGTTCGCCGCCGAAAGAGTAGGTCAGCTCGGGGTTGGCGACGGTCAGTTGCGCGAGGATCGTATCCTTGAGGATGGCATTGGCCTCGCCGCCGGAAATCACGTTCTCGTCCACATCCGCGGTCACCGTCACCACGCGCTGACCGTCCTGGCGCCGGATCGACGGCGGCGACCTGCCCATTGTCATGGATGCCACCTGGCCGATCGGCACCTCTCCTCCCGACCGGGTGCGGATCAGGTAGCCCTCGACATCCGTGATCGCGTCGCGCTCGCCGTCGGGCAGGCGTGCATAGACCCGGACCTCTTCCCGGTCGCGCTGCAACCTCAACGCCTCCACGCCGAAGAAGGCCGCCCGCACCTGCCGTGCCATCTCCTCGACCGTGAGACCAAGCGTTCGCGCCTCCGGCCGCAACTCCAACTGAATCTCGCGGACCCCCGGCGTATGATCGGACCGGACATCGAAGACGCCGGCCACGCTGCGAAGTCCGGCAACCACCGAGTCCGCGGCTTCCGTCAGGCGCTCCGGGTCCGGATGCGACAGCACCGCCTCCACGGGACTGCCGAGATCGATGACCTCGCCGCTGAAGGCAATTCCCCGAACGTGGGGGAGAATCCCGACCTCCTCCCGCCAGGCCTGTACGATCGAGATAGTGGACCTGTCCCGTTGCTGGGCGCTTGAGAGCTTGAATTCGATGGTGGCGATGTTTGCCTGCGGATTCATGGTAGGAGTCGGGTTGAGCCCTCCCCCTTCCACGCGAGGCCTCTGGCCGACGGTGACGCTCACGCCGGAAAGCAGAGAGGGAGCCCCTTCCGGTCTGTCCCTGTCGAGGCGTTCCAGAACCCGCCTTCCCGCCCGCTCCAGCTCCATTGCCACCTGGTACGTCCTCTCGGCCGGCGTCCCGTCCGGCATGACGAGATTGGCGGTAACGAAGTCCCCCTCCACCACGGGGGCAAAGGTCGTCTGGACGATTCCGGCCGGCACCAGGGACAGGCTGACAACGAACAGGCCGACCACCCCCGCCACCACGACAGCGGGAGAGTTCGTCGTGAACCGCAACCCTCGTTCCAGCGGACCGTTAACGAATCTTTTCAACCCCCGATCCACGTAGTCTCGGGTACCCGAGAAGAACCGATCCAGCGGGTTGGCCGGCGCCCACTCGGGTCCGTGCAAGTGGGACAGGTGCTTCGGCAGTATCAGGAGCGCTTCGACCAGAGAGATCAGCAGCATGCTGATGACGATCACCGGCAGAGCACTCCACACTTCTCCGATGCCCCCGGGAATGAAGAGCAGGGGCGTGAAGGCCGCCACCGAAGTGAGAACCGCAAAGATCAACGCATTCTTGATCCGCCGCGTGCCCCGGATGGCCGCCGCCACTCCCGGCACTCCCCGCATACGCTCGTAGTGGATGTGTTCGGCCACCACTATGGCGTCGTCGACAATAATGCCGATAGCCAGAACGAACGCGAACAGCGAGATGGTATTGATCGCCAGGTCGAGCGTCAGCATCACCGCCAAGGCTCCGACGCCCGCCGTGATCAGGCCGGAGACGACCCACAGTGCCAGCCGTATCTCGAGAAACAGGGCCAGTGCAACGAACACCAGAATGAGTCCCATGATTCCGTTCTTGCGGAGGATGTCAGCCCGCTCCGCGTAGGTCTGGGAGTCATCGTTCCAGACGGTGATCCCGACGCCCTCGGGCAGTGAGGGGACAATCACGTCGGCGATGTGCCCTTGCACGGCTTGGGCCACATCCATCACCTGCTCGCCCTCGGCCCGATAGACTTCCACGAAGAGGGCGGGCTGACCCTGGTGCCGGAGAATCAGGTCCACGTCCTGGAAGGCATCGCGTACGCTGGCGATATCTCCGAGTCGCACGACCGTGCCGTCCGTCCGGGCGATGACGACGATCTCCTCGAAGTCGAGCTGGTCGTACCTCTGGCCGATGGTGCGTACCCGCACCTGGGCCTCCCGCGTATCGATGCTGCCGGCCGAAAGGTCGAGGGAACTGCGCCGGACCGCATCCGCCACGTCGTCGAGCGTCAGCCCGAAGGCGCGCAGACGGAGGAGCGGCACTTCGATCGAGATCTCGTATTCCCTGGCGCCGGTGGTCTCGACCTGGGACACGGCGGGCAAGGAGGCCAGGTCGTCCTCGATCTGATAGGCCAACTCCTTCAACGAGCGTTCCGGTATGTCGCCGAAGACGATCAGGCGGATCATGCTGGTGCGGTTGTCCATCTCCCTGAACTGCGGTCGCTCGGCGGCCCCGGGAAAAGAATGAATGCGTCCGACGGCGGCCTTGACCTCGTCCATGACCTCGTCGATGTCGGCGCCGGTCTTCAACTCGACCCTCACCGATGCCAGCCCGGGGGCCGCCAGGGACTTGACCGCCTTGGCATCCTCCAGCGCCTCCACCTGCTCCTCGATCTTGACAACGATCGACTCTTCCACTTCCTCGGGCACGGCGCCGGGATAGGCCACCGACACTTCGATGGTATTGAAGGGAACGGTCGGCCAGGCCTGCCGTTCCAAGGCCTCCAGCGCCACCAGGCCGGCTGCCAATATGACCAGCATCAATAGATTGGCGGCAACTCGGTTGCTGGCCATGAAGGCAATGGGACCGCCGGGTTCCCCGTGGTAGGGGTCGGTTCGATTCATGGGCTGCACCTGTCGGGCGGGTGGGGAAACAGCGAGGCGGAGGGGACGAACCGGCAGCAATCAGGCTGAACTTGGACTTTCATTTCTTTCGAGACAGTGGCGTGCCCGGCCTGTGGGGCAGCCCACCCGCGGAAAGAATTCAAGAACAGAATGATCACTTGCCCTGCTCTCCGCCAACCATCACCGGGACGAGGGCTCCCGGCGAGCCCGGCGGGGCGTTGGGGTCAAAGCCGCCTCCCAGCGCCAAATGGAGATCGATCCGATTATCCAGCAGGAGATGCTGCAGGGCCAGAATCCGGCTCTTCATGCCGAGGATCCGCCGTTCGGTCTCCAACACCGTCAGCACGCCGCCCTGGCCATGGCGATAGCGAAGCCGGGCCTGTTTTCGGGCCGCTCGGGCCTCTGCGATCGATTCTTCCAGCTCGCCCAGCCGGTCATGCAAGAGACTCTCGACCGAAAGAGCCGTCTCCACCTCCCCGAAGGCCTTCAGGACCGCGTCGCTATAGATCTCCAGGGCCTCCTCGGAGCGGCTGCGGGCGATGTCGACCTGGCGCCGGAGACGCCCTCCCTGAAAGATGGGATGAACCAGGTTGCCCAGCAGGCTCCAGACGGCAAAGTTCCCATTCAACAGGCTCAGCAGTGAATCGGTGGCCGTTCCACCGGCCGTGGTGAGACTCAGTCGAGGATGGAGAGCCGCCTGAGACTGGACGATGCCTGCATCGGAGGCCAACAGGCGCCGCTGGGCGGCCACAAGATCGGGCCGTCGGGTGAGAAGCTCGGAGGGGAGGCCGGCCGGAACCTCCGAGGAAATCGCGGGGAGACTGTCTCGAACCTTCAAGCCCCCGGCAGGGTAGCGCCCGGCCAGAAGTTCGATCTGCAGAATGCCACGGTCCAGTTGCTCGCGGCGGAGATGAACCAGCGATTCAGCCTCGGACAGGTCCGCCAGGGCCATGCGCAATTCCATAGCCGTTTGGAAACCCGCCTCGAAGCGCTGTCGCACCCACTGGGAGGTTGTCTTGTAGCTGGCCACCATCTCGCGAGCCAGGACCCATTGACGGCGTGCTGCGGCGGAGGCAAACCAGGCCTTCGCCGTCTGGGCCGCCAGGGAATGCCTGGCTGCCGCAAGGTCGGCGGACTGCGCCGAGGCCAGAGCGCCGGCCTGAACCTGGCCGCTGCGGATTCTTCCCCACAGGTCCGCCTCCCAACTGACGTCGAGACCAACTCCCATGAGGGTGTAGGTGGCTCGCGGCACCCGACCGGCAAAACCGGGAAGGGGCAAGCCGATGAAGTTCTGCCGCTGGCGGCTGCTGTTCAAGGCAAACCCCATGGACGGCACCAGGTCGGCGCCGGCGATTCGGGCCTGGTCGAGTGCCGCCTCCAACCGGTCGGCGGCAGCACGGAGCTGATGATTGTTGCTCAGGGCCTCCTCGATCAAGGAATCCAGTTGGGGGTCTCCGAACTGTTTCCACCAATGGACGTCGACAGTTCTCTCCACCGCCTCCCCCGAATTCCAGACTGCCGGAACCTGCACCTTGGGCTGGCGCTGGGGAGGGGCCCCCGAGCGGTAGCAACCGGTCAGCGGAAGAAGTGTGGCGAGAAGCAGAAGGGAAAGTGGCCTCATTGCCATGGCTTGTCCCGGACGGGACTCGGTGTCGGAATATGCACTGCCGGAAAGGAAACCGGGCGATCGACTGCCGGGCCCACCTCAGCGGACTCGGAGTTTCAACCACTTGCTTCGACAAGGCCGCCCGTTCATTCCCATAGATCGACCCGCCTATTTTGTCACCGGCGGGGCGGCTGTTTCAATCCCCGATTGAATGTCCGGCAGCAACCGCGCCTGGCAGGCAGGATCCATGCCGGTCGGTCCGTTTGCGGAGGTCGGGCTCATGCCGCCGACCTTCCGGGGAGACCGAAGGTAAAGAGCTTGAAGAGGAGACTCAATGCGAGATTGGAACGCACCAGGGCACTCGTCAGGATGGCCGCTGCCCACACGCTTCTCCGTGAGACCTTGACCTCCCGCCCGCTCCTGAATGTCGGCTTGCGGCAGATACGCCGCAGGGTCAGCACCGCGATTGCCAGAGGCCACAGGCAGGAACGGCGAATGCCGGTTTCGTGGGTCGGGAGGCTGAGGATGAAACGCAACCCGTTGGCCAGGTGGTTGTGCGTGATCGCCGCCAGCTGGAGAAGTCCGTCGGCAAAGCCCGCATCGGCCACTTCGGGAGAGAGGGAGCCGAGTTCAACCCCTGACGAGCGGAAGACGTCCCGCGGCAGCCAGCAGGCGCCACGGCTTCGGTCCTCCCACAAGTCCTTGAGGATGTTGATCATCTGCAGCCCCTGACCGAAGGAGACCGACAGCGGCAACAGTTCCTCGCGCCGCCTGTCGATCTCTTCCGAGTGGTCGCAAAACAGCGCCGTCAGGGTTTCGCCGACCACCCCGGCCACGTGATAGCAGTAGCGGTCCAACTGCGGCAGGTCCCGCAATCCCTCGGTGCTCGCGTTTCGCTGAAACTCCACCATGCCGCGCGACATGATCCGTACGCAACGGAGAATCGCATGGCGCTGGGCAAGGGTGAGACGCCCAGTGATGCCAATGACCCGCGGGGTGTTGGCGACCAGTTTGGCCTCGGGATGGCTGGTCGATGAGGACAACAGGGGACCGAGCTCGCGCGCAAACCCGACGGGGTCGTCCCGGCCGGCCACGATCTCGGCGAATCGTTGTGAGAATGCCTGCTTTTGGGCCAGGGAAAGCACCGGTTCGTCTTCGATGGTGTCGGCAATCCGGCACAGGAGATAGGCGTTGCCCACCGCCTGGCGCAGGTTGGGCGGCAACTGAGCAATCGTGAGCGCAAAGGTACGAGCAACCCCCTCGAGAAATTCCGCCTGGTAGGCGATGTCGCCCTGCGCCGAAGAGCTCACGTGACTTGCGGCCATGGTGATGCCGATGCCCCTTGCGGGATGCTGGCGACAGGCTGATTCTGCACGATCCGCCCAGCCACCCGAGCGACCGGGCGACCTGAAAGCCCGGTTCGAAAACGCCGGCAAGCCCGCCACGAGAACGACCGCCACCTGCAATACCTGCGGGACTCGCGGGCGCGGCGACTCGACGTGGGCGCCCGCGACGGCAGATTTGTCCACTTACAGGTGTCAAACTACCATAGCAAGACCGAAAGTGTAACATTTGGAAGAACTGGAGGATCACCTTCAGACTTGAGGCAGGAGACGCGGTCGAGGTAGAACTGGAAGATTGTCACTAGAACGGAGGGTGGAAACATGGCTGGAAATCTGGAGAGGCGACCGACGCATCCAGGCACGTTGCTACGGGGCGAGATCGAGGCTCGGAAACTCAATCAACGGCAGGTGGCGGAACTTGTCGGTGTCGGGCGCAGGACCATTAACGAGATTTGCCAAGGAAGAAGGTCGATGAGCGCCGACATGGCGCACCGGATCGGGAAACTCTTCGGCAACGGTCCGACGCTCTGGCTTAACATGCAGAAGGCGATTGACCTATGGGACGCTGAGCGCAAGCACTCGACAGACGACGCCAAGATTCAGACCCTGGAGATAGCTCGATAAAGTATGTCGGACTGCTTTGGAAGTGGAATTGGTGGAGCTGATGGGGATCGAACCCACGACCTCCTGACTGCCAGTCAGGCGCTCTCCCAAGCTGAGCTACAGCCCCTACGGTAGGATTGGCGGGCGGCATTGGAGCGTTCAAACAGACCGGCGGGATAGAAACGTGATCACCGGCCCTTCGGGCTCCAACACGTGGCGCAGAGTAGCACGGAGAACGTAGCTTGTAAAGGCGGTCCCGGGAGGCGGAGGAGCCGGTGCCAAGCCGGTGGGTGGTTCCAGGCAAACACCGGCCAAGGCGAATCCGAACCGGATCGGCTCTCCTGCTAATTCCTGGAACGGATCACCCGCACCCGGTGGGCGTTGGTGTCTCCCACGAGGACAGAGCCGTCGCTATCCACGAAAACTCCGTGAGGGCGGCCCATTCTGCAGTTGAGGGGGTCTCCCTCCGGTCCGTCGCCCGGTTCACCGGTTCCGGCAACCAGTTCGAGCGTACCCCGGGCGCGGTCCACCATGCGAATGGAGTGGCTCTCGGTGTCCGCCAGGTAGATGTTGCCATCCGGTCCCACGCTCAAGCCCTTGGGACCCGATAGCGTTGCCTGCAGGGCAGGCCGCCCGTGACCGGTGAATCCCGACTCCCCGGTCCCGGCCACGTGGTGGATCGACAGGGCCTCCATGTCGATGCGATAGACCGCATTGCCCTCCCGGAGGGCCAGCCACAGATTGCCCTCGGCATCGAAGTCCAGGGCCCGCGGTCCGTTGAGCGGGGTCCCCGCCACGGAAGCCCCGTCGGGGGTCTTGCCCTGCTCACCGGTCCCCGCGAAGGTCAGGATGCGGCCGTCCTCCCTGCCGACCCTGCGAACCCGGTGGTTGCCGATATCGCAGATGAAGAGGTCTCCTGACGGACCGAGCTGGATGCTGTGGGGCCGGCTGAGCCTGGCCTCGACCGCCGGGCCACCGTCGCCGCTGAACCCTTGCTCGCCCGTGCCCGCCAGGGTGGAAATCAGGCCGGTCTGGCGGTCCACCCGCCTCACCACGTGGTTGGCCATCTCCACGAACAACATATTGCCCTGGCGGTCGAAGCGAACCTCGTAGGGCTCGTTCAGGGTGGCCTCGAGGGCAGGGCCGCCGTCGCCGGTATAGCCGGCTTCCCCGGTCCCGGCCACGGTGGCAATGGTCCCGTCGGCGGCAACTTTGCGGATCACGTGGTTCCCCGTGTCGCAAATATAGAGGTGGCCGTCCGGGCCGCGAACCACGCCGAAGGGCTGGTTCAATTGAGCCTGCACGGCCGGGCCGCCGTCCCCGGAATAGCCCGCCGACCCGTTGCCGGCGACGGTAACGATTTCCTTTCCGGCCGGCTGGCGATTCCCCTGGGGAACCGTGGAAGACTGGCATGCCCAGGCAGCCGACATGAACATTGCCAGGAGGAAATACTGGAATCCTTTCATGGCTGGGAACCTCCTGATTCGGACAAGCGCCTCCCCTGCCCCACCGGGCGGATCATTCGGGGAAGAAACTGCCGATGGTTGTTGAAGACGAACCACGGATAAACACAAAGACCGATGGATCTGCTTTGCTGCAACGACGTCATGGGATGAAACCCACCCGGGAGCGCGGGCGTCCCGCCCGCACAAGTCCTGGCACAGCTTCGGCTGTCTCCTCCACCCGGGTCGACCGGCAGCGGGCCGGGACTCTGCTTCGGCCGAGCCCATGGCGTTCCCGCCGGCAGGGTGGCCGGGCGCCGCATCGCAGGGAAACTGAGCGGCAGGCAACGGGATAGCATGCGGGCGGGACGCCCGCGCTCCCGGGGGGCGCCTCCTCCCATCACTCTTGCTCCTCAAGGGGGCATGCGCCGGCTTGCCGGGCCGCAGCCCGTGCCGATGCGGCAGCGCCGTCTGATTCAAAAATGACGCTTAACGCATCGATCCCATCACTCTCCACTCTTCACTCACCACTCTCCACTACCAAGTGTTCCCGAGCGCAAACCATTGCAAGATGGTATGATTCCCAGGCGGTTGGCTGGCCTAGGGCAGGCTGGCTCCGCATACTCTTCAGGGGATGACTCATGAGCGAAGACCTGTTTGACGCGGTCGAGAAGGCCCTGGCATCTTCAGGCTCGGAGGCGGGATTCGAGCTGTTGATCCAACGATTCCGCCAGGAGAAGAACTATCCGCTGATCTTCAATGCCCGCCTGATGAAGAAGCGCCACGAACTGGACCTGGGACTCATCGAGCTCGATTCCAAGCCCGAACTTCCCAAGGAAAAGGCGGCCCTCTACCATCAAGCCCAGATCGCTGCGGCCCGTGAAGTCGGGCAACTGTTCCTGGAGGACGGCGCCATCGAACAGGCCTGGCCCTACTTCCGGGCCATTGGCGAAACCGGACCGGTGGCCGCCGCCATCGAAGAGATGGAGCCCAGGGAAGAAATGGCCGCCATCATCGAGATCGCCCTCTACGAGCGGGTCAACCCCCGCAAGGGTTTCGAGTTGCTTCTGCAGAGCTACGGGACCTGCCGGGCCATCACCGGCCTCCAGCAGTATCCGGCGGAGGAGGGACGGGCAGAGTCCGTGGCCCTGCTGGTCCGCACGCTCCACGGCGAAGTGCTGGACAATCTGAAACGGACCATCGCCGAGAAGGAGGGGAAAGCTCCCGAGACCTCCTCGGTCACCGCCCTGATCCAGGGGCGGGACTGGCTGTTCGGAAAATTCAGCTACTACGTGGACAGCTCCCACCTGCTCTCAGTGGCCCAGATGAGCCTGGACCTGGAAGACCCGGAGACGCTGAAACTGGCCCTGGAGCTGGCCGAGTACGGCACCCACCTGTCTTCGGAATTCCAGTACCGCGGCACCCCGCCCTTCGACGGCTACCTGGATTACGCGTTCTATTTCAGAGCCCTGCTGGGGCAGGAGGTCGACCGCGCCGTCGCCCATTTTTGCGGAAAGCTCCCCCGCGAGACAGACGAGGACAGGGATTTCAACCCGGCTCAGGTCCTGGTCGGCCTGTTGGCCAGGATCCGGCGCTATCCCCAAGCGGTGGAGGTGTCTCTCCAGCACCTCGCCGACGCCGACCCGGCCCAGCTCACCTGCCCCAGCGTCGTCCAGCTCTGTCAGCTCGGGCGGGACTACGGGCGGCTCAAGGAAGTATCGAGGAGCCAGGGAGACCTGTTGAGCTACGTGGCCGGCGTCCTGCAGCACTGAAGCCGGGCAACGGCCTGTCCGAGCGACCCGCCGATCAGGATCCTTCCAGTGCCTTCCTCAGACTTTCTCCGTTTCCCTTCAGCCAGTGGAACAGAACCGTAACGTCGGTTCCCAGGGCGAAGTGGCGTACGCCCAGATCCAGGTAGTACTTGGCCTGGTCGACGCTTTCGATTTCCGCCCGCGGCGGAATACCGGCCTTCAGGCCGGCTTCGATGACCCGCCTCTCCACCGCCTTGATATCCGGCTGGCGCCACTCGCCGGGCCGCCCGATGCTGAGCGAATAGTCGGCCGGGCCCCACTGAATCAT
>JAJECY010000158.1 GCA_022821775.1 Acidobacteriota bacterium | reverse complement strand
ATCGATGCACAGGATGCACAGGATTTTTCAGGAAACGGCCGGCTTGCATTCCTGGGCATTTTCAAACCCATGCCGGATCATCGCTCCGGCCGACTTCTCGTGCAGCAAGGTTTCGTCCTCGTTATCCTGTGCATCCTGTGCATCGATGTTCAATTCTTAATCCTTCTCGATTGATCTGCTCCATCGCCAGCTTTCTGCTGCCGGTCGGCCCGCTTCCTCTGGTAGGATGTCCCGGCCGGAGGCCCCATGAAGATAGCGATCATCGGTTACGGCAGAATGGGAAAGGCGGTCGAGCAGGCGGCCCTGGAGCGGGGCCATGAGATCGCGGCCCGGGTGGGATCCTCCTGGGGCCGAGGAACCGCCACCGGAAATGAGGAACCGGAACTCGACGACGCCCAGGTGTGCGTCGAGTTCAGCCGGCCGGAGGCGGCTTTGCCCAACCTGCGGCGCATCGCCGAACTGGGAAAGCCGCTGGTGGTAGGCACCACCGGGTGGTACCGGGACCTGCCGCTGGCCAGAAGAGCGGTGGAAGAGAAGGATTCGGGCTGCGTCTACGCACCCAACTTTTCTCTGGGCCTCAATCTCTATCTCCAGGTCGTTGAGAGAGCCGCCCGCCTGTTTGGTTCTTTCGAGGACTACGACGTTCTGGCCACCGAGACCCATCATCGCCACAAGATCGACAGCCCCAGCGGAACCGCCGGCAGAATCGGGGAGATCCTGCTGGAGCAGATCCCGAGAAAACGGAGGATCGTGACCGACTCCCTCAATCGTGCCATCGCCCCCGATGAGCTTCACCTGCTGGCGGGCCGGGCCGGGCACTTTCCCGGCACTCACTCGGTGACTTTCGACTCGCCCGCCGACAGCGTGGAGCTGGTGCACCGGGCCCGCTCCCGCCTGGGGTTCGCCCTGGGGGCCGTGCTGGCGGCCGAATGGATCCATGGGCGCCGGGGTTTCTACTCCTTCAGCCGGATGCTGCAGGAAATATTGGACGGCCAGGGGCCGGCGGACAACGAACCATGAACCAATCCCCACTATTCCGCGGCGCCATCACCGCCCTGGTGACCCCCTTCGACCGCTCCGGAGGGATTCACGAGGACCACCTGAGAAAGATCATCGACCGGCAGATCGCGGCCGGCGTGGACGGGCTGGCTCCCTGCGGCACCACCGGAGAGGCTCCCACCCTGGAGCCGGCCGAGCACTTGCGGGTCTGCGAGCTGACGGTCCGACACGCGGACGGGAGAGCCAAGGTCCTGGTCGGGGGAGGCGGCAACAGCACCCGGCACGCCATCGAGCTCACGCGGGAGGCCGGGAAGATGGGAGCCGACGGCGTGCTCTCGGTGGGCCCCTACTACAACAAGCCCTCTCAGGAAGGTCATTTCCAGCACTACAAGGCCATCGCCCAATCGGCCGAGGTGCCCATCGTCATCTACAACATCCCCGGCCGCACCGGTGTGAACATGCAGCCCGAGACCCTGCTGAGGCTGGCCGAGATCCCCAACATCGCCGGCGTCAAGGAGGCCTCGGGGGATCTGGACCAGATGATGGAAATCCTGCGGAACCGCCCCCCCGGCTTCAGCGTTCTCTCGGGGGACGACTCCTTCGCCATTCCGCTGATGGCCATGGGCGGAGACGGCTGCATTTCGGTGGTGGCCAACGAAGTCCCCGACCTGTTTGCCCGGATGATCCACCTGGCCCTGCAGGAAGACTGGAAGCAGGCCCGGCAACTGCACTACCGCCTCTATGAACTCATGCAGGCCAACTTCCTGGAAACCAATCCGGCGCCGGTCAAGGCCGCCATGTCCATGATGGGATTGATCGAAGAAGTCTACCGCCTGCCCCTGGTCCCCATGCAGCCCGAGAACCGACGGCGGCTGGAAGGCGTTCTCGAGAGGATGGGCCTGATTTCATGACTCCTGCTGAACTGGAAGAGCTGATTCCCCGGCACTTTGCCCGGGCGCCCCAGGAGCTGGACGGCGAATCCCGCTCCCTGTTCGAGGCCTTCATCGGGAGCCTGGACCGCGGAGACATCCGGGCCGCCGAGAAGAGAGAGGGGCGCTGGCAGGTCAACCACTGGGTGAAACAGGGCATCCTGCTGGGGTTCAGACTGGGATCGGTGGCGGACTTCTCGGTCAACGAGCTCTTCCAGTACAGCGACAAGGGGACCTATCCCCTCAAGGACCTGAGAAACTCTCCCCCGGGCATTCGCCTGGTTCCCGGCGGGTCCTCGGTTCGACGGGGAGCCTACCTGGGCCCGCGCGTCACCCTGATGCCTCCGATGTATGTCAACGTGGGGGCCTGGGTAGGCGAGGGAACCATGGTCGATTCCCACGCGCTGGTGGGCTCCTGCGCACAGATCGGCCGGCGAGTCCACCTGAGCGCCGGCAGCCAGGTGGGAGGAGTGCTGGAGCCCGTGGGCGCCCTCCCGGTCATCGTCGAAGACGACGTCCTGGTCGGGGGCAACTGCGGCATCTACGAGGGGACCATCGTGGGAAGCCGGGCCGTCCTGGGGGCCGGCACCATCCTGACGGGCTCCACCCCGGTCTATGACCTGGTGGCCGAGCGCATCTACCGCAGGTCGGACCAGAGTCCTCTCACCATTCCCGAGAACGCCGTGGTCGTTCCCGGCAGCCGCCCGGGCCGCGGGGACTTCGCCGCCCGGCACGGCCTCCAGGTCGACTGTCCCGTCATCATCAAGTACCGCGACAGCGGGACCGATGCGGCCACGGCCCTGGAAGAGTTGTTGAGATGAGGCCCGCCCCCCGATTCCCTTCCGGCGGGACCGGATTGCCCGCCCACTCTCCGGCGCCCGCAGCGGGCCGCCGCCGGGCCGCTGCGGTGCTGCTTCTGCTCTGCCTGGCTCTCCAGCCGGCTCTCGGCCAGGACAGCGAAACCTCCTTTCGGGAACGGATTGCCTCGCTCCTCGAGCGGCCGCGGCACCGCTCGGCCTTCTGGGGCCTTCAGATCGCAAGGCTCGACAACCGGGAAATCCTCTTCGCCCACAATGCAGGCAAGCGCTTCCAGCCGGCTTCCAACATGAAGCTGCTGGTTGCAGCCGCGGCCCTGGACCTGTGGGGTCCGGACCACCGCTTCCGGACTCCGGTCTTTCTGGAGGGGCGCCTGGACGGCAAGGGGCGCGTGATCGGCAACCTCGTGCTGGCAGGCCGGGGGGACCCCAACCCGGAACGCCGCCTCTACGACCCGGAAGAGAAAGACCTCCCGATCCAGGATTCTTCCCCCTTCATCGAAGGGATCGCCGATCAACTGGAGGAACGGGGCATCCGCCGGGTGGAGGGAGACATCGTGGCCGACACCACCTTCTTCCTGGACGAGCCCTACGGAGGCGACTGGGAGCAGGAGGACATGTTCTGGCACTACGGGGCTCCCTCCAGCGCCCTGGCCGTCTTCGAGAACGTCTTCCGGGTTTCGCTCTCGCCTGGCACGGCCACGGGGGATCCGGCACTGCTGGAGGTGACTCCCCCCCAGGACAGCCCGGAGGTGGTGAGCCGGGTCGGGACCGGGCCACCGGGAGGGAAACCCGATATCAGGATCGGAGCCGACCGATCGGGGTCGCGGGTCACCCTGCTGGGGAGCCTGCCCCTGAACCGGCCGACCCTGACCTACGCGCTCGCCGTTTCGGAGCCCGCCCTGAACGCCGCCCGCTACCTGAAGACCTCCCTGGAACGGCGGGGCATCCCGGTCGGCGGCCAACCCCGGGTCAGGGCCTTGCAGCCGATCGAAGTCCTCGAGGAGCGGAAAGTCTCGCTGGAGAGGGTCCGGGAGAGGCAACGGGTCTACCGGGAGCGGCAGGAACTGGCGAGCTGGCAGTCGCTGCCGCTGATCGACAACCTCAGGATACTGATCAAGAGCAGCCGCAACCTCTATGGGGAGATGCTGCTCCGCCGCTTGGGAGCGGAAGTCTCGGGTGTCGGCTCCCTGCAAACAGGCCGGCAGGCCCTGGAAGACTTTCTGGAAAAAGCCGGCATCGCCGACGAGCCGCTCGACTTCAGCGACGGCTCCGGGCTGTCCCGCACCAACCTGCTGACTCCCGGGTCGGTGGTTCGGCTGCTGCAATACATGGAACACCACCCGCAGGCCGCGGGGTTCCGGGACTGCCTGCCGGTGGCCGGCCGGGACGGAACCTTGAAGAACCGCATGAAGGGCACCGCCGCCGAAGGCCGGGTGCTGGCCAAGACCGGCACCTTGAAATTCGTCTCTTCTCTCGCCGGATACGCCACCGGCCTGGACGGAACCCCCATGGCGTTTTCCATCATGGCCAACAACACGCGGAGCTCGCCGCGGGAGGCGCGCCGGGCGATCGACGCCATCTGCGCGCTCATGGCCGGGTCTCGCTGGAAAGAGCATAATTGACTATGCGCATCGAATCGGGTTCTTGCGATTCGTGGGAACACATGCCGAGTACGATGCGGTTGATGCATCTATGGTCTAGGAGTCCCACATGAATATCAAACGGATCAAGAGCGAAGCAGAGTACGACAAGATATTGACCGTAATTGACGGCCTGATGGGGGCAGCACCCGACACACCTGAGAGCGACGAACTTGAGGTTCTGGTTACCCTCGTGGAGGCCTACGAGGCTGAGCGGTGGACCATAGGGGCCCCGGACCCGATCTCGGCGATTGAGCACGTCATGGAGTCCCGTGGCCTGCGCCAGAAGGACTTTGCAGCACTCATTGGTTCCCAGCCACGCGCTTCGGAAGTGCTCAATCGGCGCCGCCCGCTCACTCTATCGATGATCCGGGCCTTGTCGATCGAATGGAACCTTCCGGCCGATGTGCTTGTACGCGAGTACGAGCTCACGAACACAGAGCGAAACGTGGACAGGCTGCAGACGGTCGGTAAACTCTCCTCTGATGGCTGATACCGACCATTGCGAACCAGACCGTGGGACCGAGGCCCGGCTGCTGTTCGCGGCCAGCGAGCAGAACGCCGACCTGCTCTATGCCACCCGATTCTTCGCGCCCGATCCCTTCGCCTGCTTCCTGCACGGCGGCCGCTCCCACGTGGTGATGAACGACCTGGAAATCGATCGAGCCCGCCGCCAGGCCCGGGTGGACGAAGTGATTTCCCTGTCGGCGCTGCAGGCGGAGCTTCGCCGGGAGGGGCGCCGCGCCATCACGACGGCGGCGGTGCTGCACCGGCTGCTGTCCGGCCGGGGAGTGCGCAGCCTGCTGGTCCCCTTCGACTTCCCCACCGGACTGGCCTTCCAGTTGCGCCGGCGGGGATTGCGCGTCCGGGTCAAGGAGGGGTCTTTCTTCGACCAGCGCCAGATCAAGCAGGCCCGGGAGGTCCGGCAGATCACCCGGGCGCAGCGGGCCGCCGAAGCCGGTCTCCAGGCCGGCATCGATTGCATCCGCCAGGCCCGGATCACTTCCCGGGGAAGGCTGGAACAGGACGGCGCCGCCCTTACCGCCGAACGAGTCAAAGAGGCCATCAACACCGTGCTGCTGAAACTGGGGTTCGTCGCCACCCACACCATCGTGGCCGGCGGCACCCAGGGCTGCGACCCCCACAACGAGGGCCGCGGCCCCCTGCCGGCCCACCAGCCGATCATCCTGGACGTCTTCCCGCGCTCGCAGAAAGACGGCTACTGGGGGGACATCACCAGAACCGTGGTCCGGGGCCGGGCCGGCGAAAAGGTCCGGGCGCTCTACCGATGCGTGGCCGAGGGCCAGGCCCTGGCGCTCAGCCAGGCCCGGCCGGGGGCCAGCGGCCGGCGGATCCACCAGTCGGTTCGGGAATTCTTCGATTCGAGCGGCTTTCCCACCGGACTGAAGCGGGGACGGATGCAGGGGTTCTTCCACGGAACCGGCCACGGGGTCGGGCTGGAGATCCACGAGGCGCCCCATATCGGCTCCAGGAGGGAATCGATCCTGAAACCCGGCCAGGTGGTCACCGTCGAGCCCGGCCTCTACTACCCCGGGGTCGGCGGCGTTCGCATCGAGGATCTGATCCTGATCACGCCCGATGGCCACCGCAACCTGACCCGGTTCCCCAAGGTGGTGGAGGTATGAGGTCGGAGCGTTATCCGCGAAAGGGGAAAAGAGTAGTTCACCAAGGGACACGAAGGACTACAAAGTCGCACGAAGAAAGACCGAGAGCGGAGAGGGTTCATGGATGAAACCAGGGGCCGCAACTATCCCATGGAGTACACCGAAGGGGAGTTGCGGCGACTCCGGTTTCAGGCACGGTACTGGGGAGAGATCAGCCTGGAAGTTTTGCGGCAGGCCGGTATCGGGACCGGCATGCGCGTGCTGGACCTGGGCTGCGGGGCCGGAGACCTCAGCCTGCAGGCCGCCGACCTGGTGGGACCCTCGGGCTCGGTCCTGGGCGTTGACCGCTCGCCTCAAGCCGTGCAATGGGCGGGCAGGCGCGCGGCTGACCTTGAGGTCAACCACCTGCGCTTCCAGGCCGCCGACCTGGAGACCATCGACCTCCCGCTCACTTTCGACGCCCTCATCGGCCGCTTCGTGCTGATGTTCCTGGTCGACCCGACCACTACCCTGGCCAGGATGGTCGACCGCCTGAATCCGAGAGGAATAGTAGCCTTCATCGAAACCGACCTGGCGGTTGCCCGCTCCATCCCTGCCGTATCCAGGGTCGAGACCGTGTTGGAGTGGATCAGAGAGACCTTCCGGCGGTCGGGAATCAACCTGGACCTGGGCCCGCGGTTGTGGCGCCTCTTCCGGGACGCCGGCCTGGAAGAACCCAGCCTGGTGGTGCGCCAGAAGCTGCATCCGGCGCCTTGCCGGGAGGGGGTCCGGTGGGTCTCGGAACTGGTGCGGAGCCTGCTTCCCGAGATGGAACGACTCGGGGTGGCCTCGGCGGAAGAGGTAGGGATCGAGACCCTTGAAGAGGAGCTGCACCGGGAACTGCTCAGCCGGGACGCTACCCTTTGCACCCCGCTGGTCGTAGGCGCCTGCAGCCGAATTCGGGAATCCTGAATCAGCCAAACTTCATCCTTCAAACTTCTTCCTTCAAACTTCATCCTTCGAACTTCATCCTTCGAACTTCACCCTTCACCCTTCAAACTTCACCCGAAGGCCCGCTCCAGGAACCAGTAGAGGCCGATGGCGCCGATGAGGATCGAACCCGGCAGGACCACGCCCTTGCGGTACCAGGGCTCCTTCCGGAACCATCCCACCGCGGCAAAGGCCAGCAGCAGGACGGCGATCTGCCCCAGCTCCACCCCGAGGTTGAAGGCCAGCAGGGCCGTCATGAAGTGATCCGACGGCAGACCCAGCTCCCTGAGAACATCGGCAAAGCCCAATCCGTGCAGCAGGCCGAATGCGAAGACCACCGCCGGGCGCCAGGGCTTCAGCTCGGAGGTGGCCAGGTTCTCGGCGGCCACGTAGGCGATGGAGAGGGCAATCAGCGCCTCTACCGGCCGTGAGGGCAGCGAGACCAGGTCATAACTCGAGAGGACCAGGAACACCGAGTGGGCCAGGGTGAAGGCGGTCACCTGCCAGAGGAGCGGTCGAAAGCGCCGCCCCAACAGAAACAGGCCCAGCACGAACAGAATGTGGTCCGCCCCGGCGGGAAGAATGTGCTCGAACCCCAGAACCAGGTAGGTGAACGCGACCCGACCCATGCCCTCCGCAACTTCCCCGCCCCGCAGGGGATAGGGGGCGCTGTCCGCCCCGACCCCCAGGATCTGCCGGCTGGAGCGGCCGTTGCGTTGATCCAGCAAGGTGAGGTGGACCGTCTTGAAGGCTCGCGAGGCCCCAAAGGTGATGGCTTCGGCCTCGCCCGGAACCCTTCCCGACAGCCTGGCCGTCAGTCCCAGCAGAGTGGGAAGCTCGTTCTCCAGGGCCAGTTCCGTCCCCTGCTCGGGAAAGCTGATCTCGGGCCTCTGCTTGACGCCGTCGAAACGAAGCCTCACCCGGCGCAGGACGGTCTGCCGGGCGTTTTCCACCGCTTCGGCCAGCTCTTCGGGGGTCATGGCCTGCAACTCGGCCACCACCTCCGCCGAATCGGTGGTTGGAGAGACGCCCAGGGCCAGGGCGTCCACGTCCACCCGCAGGTCGATCCGATAGGACCCTTCGCGTTGAATCAGGAGGGTGGCCTCGGTGAAGGCGAAATCGTGCGGGAGGGCGGGGAGGGCAGTGAGAAGGATGGCCGCCGTCAAGCCAATGGCCGATTTCCAATGGCTTGCGCCCACGGCTGGCCGGCATTTCTCACCGCGGGGCGTGATCATGGCGTGGGATTTCTTAGAGGCAGAGGGCTCTGCGTGATCAGTAGGACCCCGTGAGGTAGACGTCCCCCGTGAGTCGGGGCGCCCCCCCGGCCGGTTCCATGCTGACCGCAATCTCCACCGGAGGAGCCGTCCGGTCCAGGTCTACCACCTCCAGGTATCCCTGCCCGGCGGGATTGACTCGAAAGGTTCCCGCGCCCACGGGCTTGTCGGCGATCAGCCAGAGCTGGTAGGTCTTTTCCCGGGAGAGTTGCGGCAGCCTGGAGGTGTAGAGGCGCGCCTTGCGTTCCTGGCCGCTCCAGAAAACCGCTCCCCTGGCCTCGGGGCTCTTGGGAGTCCCCAACAGCAGCAGGGCCCGGACGCCGGGATCATTCGGAAAGAGCACAGTACCGCCCTCCCCGTCCAGTCGGGACTGAAGCTCGCGAACCTGCCCGGACAACTCGACCAGGCCGGCCTGATAGACCGCAACTTCCCGATCGAGACGGTGGAGGTTTCCCATGGAGAATGCCAGGGCAAAGCCTGCCGCGGCGGCGCAGACCCAGGGAAGCCAGTCCCGGAGGCCGGATGCCTTCCTCGATTCGGGACGCTTGCGGGCCGGGTCGCCGCCCGCTTCGGGCCTCACGTTCCTGGCGGCCTCCAGCACCCTCTCCTTCAGCCCGGGGGAGAGAGGTAGATCAGCAGAGAGCAAAGGCGAGGGGGAAACCGGGCGGTCGGACTCGGAAACCACCGTGTCTTCGACCGAGCCGGCGGCGGAACGAGCGTTCCGCCCAAGAGTCTCGCCGGCGTCGAGAACTGCCACCGCATTGCTCCCGCTCGGCTTCTCGGTCGTTGCTCGGCCTGTTCCCCTATTTCCTGCTGCGGCCATGGCCAGCCCCTTAGCGCCCGGGGTCCCCTATCGCCGGGACCGGGTTCGAACCCGGCGATACGCCGGGAGCCCAAGGTTACGAAACAGCCCGCTTTTTCAGTTGCTCCGTGATGTGATCCACCACAACCTTACCATGAAATCGACCGTTCTCGATGAAGACCTCGTTGGTGAACATGCCCGCCACCACCACCCCGGCCAGGTAGACTCCGGCAACGTTGCTCTGGTAGCTGTCCTTGTCGATCAGCGGCCGCCGAACTTCCGGGTCCAGGCGAACCCCGATGGCATGGAAGAATTCCAGGTCGGGGCGATAACCGGTCATGGCGAATACGAAGTCGTTATCCAGGGAGACTGTCTCGCCTGAGCGGTGGCGTACGACCAGGGACCGCTGGGTGATCTCCACCACGGTGGTGTCGAAGCGGGCCTGGATCTCGCCGGCCTTGATGCGGTTTTCGATATCGGGCCTGATCCAGTACTTGATGCTTGAGCTCAGGCGCCCCCCCCGGTGGATGAGCGTGACCCGGGCCCCGGCACGGTAGAGATCCAGGGCGGCCACCGCGGCCGAGTTCTTTCCCCCGATCACCGCCACGTCCATCCCGTAGTAGGGATGGGCTTCCCTGTAGTAGTGGGTCACCTTGGGCAGGTCTTCTCCAGGGATATTCAAAAAATTGGGGATGTCGTAGTACCCGGTGGCCAGGACGATCTTGCGAGCCCGGTAACGGCAGGTCTGCCGATCCCGGGTTTCCGTCTTGACCTGAAAATTGTCGTCCCGGCCCTCCACGCTCAAAACCGTTTCGTAGAGATGCAGCTTCAGCCGGTAGGTGTCGGCCACCCGCCGGTAGTACTTCAAGGCCTCCAGTCGAGTCGGTTTCTGGTAGGGAGTCACAAAGGGCAGGCCGCCGATTTCCAGCAGTTCCGGAGTGGTGAAGAAGGTCATCTGCAGCGGGAAATTCTTGATCGAATTGACGATGCACCCCTTCTCGATCACCAGGTAATCCAGTCCCCGCGTTTCCGCCTCGATGGCGCAGGCCAACCCCGTGGGGCCGGCGCCGATGATGATGATGTCGTGGATCGGAGTGAGGTTGGGAACCATGAGCTTCCAGTCGGCCCTGACTGGCCGGGAACCGGCGGAAGGGCCCGGGGAATGAGACCGGGACAGGGATCGATGCCCGAGGCGCCTAGCCGTCCAAGACCGGCCGCGTTTCCCGGCCGGTCCGGGATGAACTCCGCAGGGCCTCGATCACAGCCATGTTACCCAGCGCGTCCTCCAAGGGCAAGGACAAGGGGCGGCCCTCCAGTACGCAGCGGCTGAAATGGTCGACCTGCAATCGATAGAGGTTGCCGCCGTTTCGGACAGGCACGTCACGGGTCTTCCCTTCCACTTCCAACCGCAAGGCGCTGCGGGTGGGGTCGGGCTTGAATGGCGACGGGACCAGCAGGCGTCCCCGGGAGCCGACGATCTCCAGTTGAAAGTCGGGGGCGGTGCGGAAGCTGCCGCTGAACAGCCCCAGGCACCCGCCCGGGAAGACCATCATCCCTCCGAACGTCAGGTCCACGCCGCTCTCAGGGACGCCCAGGCTCCGCCCCAGGACCGCCTGGGGCTCTTCCTCCGTCAGGTAGCGCATCACGTGGATGCAGTAGCAACCGACGTCCATCAGGGCTCCGCCGCCGGGGCTCGGCTCGAGGCGGACGTTTGGCCGGCCGAAGTCGAGGGGGAATCCCAGGGAGGATCGAATCAGGCGGAGCTCGCCCACACAGCCCTGGCTGACAAGTTCCTTGACCTTGGCGGTCTGGGGATGAAAGCGGTAGGCAAAGGCCTCCATCAACGATCGGCCGCACTGCCTGGAAACGGAGATCATTTTCCGGCACTCGGCCATGTCCTCGGCCAGAGGCTTTTCGCAGAGAACGTGCTTGCCCGCCTCCAGGGCGCGAATGGTCCAATCGCAGTGAAGCCAGTTGGGCAGCGGGTTGTAGACCACCTCGACCGCCGGATCTTCCAGGACGGCCTCATAGCTGCCATAGCTCCTGGAAAAGCCGTGACGGCGGGCAAATCCATCGGCCTTCTCCAGAGTGCGACTGGCTACGGCATAGGGAACGGCCCAGTCGGAATCCCCGATGGCGGGGGCCACGATCTCGGAGATCTGGCCCACTCCGAGAACGGCCCAGGTGAGAGTTTTCTTGGACATAAGAGACAGTGGAGAGTGATTAACGGCAGTGAAGAGTGGAGAGTGAAGAGTTATTGACGGCAGTGGAGAGTGACTAGTGGAGAGTGATTGGTTGTGATTGGCCGAGGATTCTCGGAGCAGGCAAGCGGCTTATGGCTTGGTTGCACCTATTGGACAACTGCGCCGAGATCAACAAGATGCTCAACACATCGATTGAATCACTCTCCACTCTTCACTCTTCACTCTTCACTCTCCCCTGCCGTTTCCATTCTAACCCTCACGCTGTGGGCGTGGGCGTCGAGTTTCTCGGCCAGGGCGAATCGCTCGATGGTCCGATGATTCCTTCGTAGCGCCGCCCGGGTGTACTTGACCAGGTTGGTCCGCTTCACGAAATCGTAGACGCCCAGGGGCGAGGCGAAACGGGCGCTGCCTCCGGTCGGCAGGACATGGTTGGGGCCCGCAAAGTAGTCGCCCACCGCTTCGCATGAATCGTAACCGAAGAAGATGGCCCCGCAGTCCTCCACCTGCCGGCCCAGAGACTCGGCCTCCCGGGTCAACAGCTCCAGGTGCTCGGGAGCGATGCGGTTGACGATTCCGACCGCCTCCCGCGGGTCGCTCACGACCAGCACGGCTCCATAGCGTTCCAGCGCCCTTCGAATGGTCGCCTGCCGGCTCAACTCCAGGATCTGACGGTCGAGGCTGGCCCGGACGGCTTCGGCCTGCACCCTGGAAAATACGATGGCCAGCGCCACCGCTGCCTCGTCGTGCTCGGCCTGGGCCATCAGATCGGCGGCCACATGATCGGGATGAGCCGAATCGTCGGCAACCACCACCACTTCCGAAGGGCCGGCAACCTTGTCGATGTCCACCTGCCCGAAGACCTGCCTCTTGGCCGCCGATACCCAGGCGTTGCCGGGACCCACGATCTTGTCGACCCTGGGGACGCTTTCGGTCCCGTAGGCCAGGGCGGCGACCGCCTGGGCTCCCCCAATCCCGTAGACCTCCTGCAGTCCCAGTTCGGCCAAAGCCGCCGCCACCACCGGGTTGGCCCGGAAGCGGGCGTAGGGAGTGGTCACCACAATCCGGCGCACCCCGGCAATCTGCGCCGGGACAGCGTTCATGAGCAAGCTGGAAGGATAGGCCGCTGCCCCCCCCGGCACATAGAGACCCACACTGGACACCGGCGTGATTCGCTGCCCCAGCCTGACCCCATCGGAGGCTTCGAACTCCCAGGACTGCTGGCGCTGCCGGCGGTGGAAGTCGGCAATGTTTTGGCGGGCCTGGCGGAGGACCTCTCGCAGCTCGGGATCCACCTGGCCGGCCAGGGAGCGAATTTCTGCGGGATCGATCTTCAGGGAACCGGGTTCGAAACCATCCAGACGCAGGGTCCACTGCCTCAGGGCGGCATCTCCCTTTTCCCGCACCGACTCCAGAATGGCGGCAACGCGCTCCTCCAGGTGCGGGTCGGCCTGCGCCCCTCGCGAACTCACCTTTTCCAGGTAGGCGTTTGCCTCGGGACTGGGCCACCGGTAAATCGGAATCATCGGTTCAACCCCGCACTCTCCGCCAATGCCGACTACCTCCGGGGGGCGGTCTCCGCCAGCCCTTGGATGAGGTCGCTCACCGCCCGGCGCTTTACCTGGTAGCCGGCCCGGTTGACGATCAGCCGGGCCGAGACTTCGCAGATCGGCTCGATGACTTCCAGTCCGTTGTCGGCCAGGGTGCGGCCGGTGGCCACCAGGTCGACGATCCGTTCCGAAAGTCCCAGTCTGGGGGCCAGTTCAACGCTGCCGGAAAGGTAGATGATCTCCACCGGGACGCCCTGACGGGTAAAGTGATCGGTGGTGATACGGGGGTACTTGGTGGCGATGCGAACGGCAGACAACTCCCGGTAATTCTTCCGCGCCGTGCTCCTGGGGCCGGCGACCGCCATGACGCATCGGCCGATGCCAAGATCCAGCGGTTGATGCACGTCGGCCTCCGATTCCAGCAACACGTCCCATCCGGCGACACCCAGGTCGGCCACGCCATACTCCACGTAGGTGGGGACGTCCACCGGTTTCACCATGAAGAACTGGAAACGCCCGCTCCTGTCCCGAAAGACGAGCTTTCTGGAACCCGCCTCGGAAGGGTCCAAATCCACCCCGGCCCGCCTGAGCAACTCCAGGGTCGCGTGCTGGAGCCTTCCCTTGGAAAGGGCCACGGAGAGAATTTCCTCGGATTGCTTCGTATTGCTCATCGCAGTTTCAGCGGCAGAGCCATCAGCCGTTCCAGGAAGAAGGTAAACCCGACCGAGGGAAGATCGCAGCCGAAGTTCTTCAACAGGTTGTCGTAGCGGCCGCCGCTGCCCACCTCGAACCCCAACCCGGGCACGTAGATCTTGAAGATGATACCGGTGTAATAGTCCAGACCCCTGACTTCGCTCAGGTCGATGGTCAGGTGGTCGGCCAGCTTGCGCCGCCTCAACTCGGAGTAGAGCCCCGCCAGGTTGTCCAGGGCCGACAGGGATTTCTCGTTGGAGACCAGCCGCCGGGCGTCGTCGATGGTTTCAGCGTTGCCGGTCAAGTGAAGCAGGGCGTGCAACACCTCACGCTGCCGGGGGGACAGCCGCAACCGTTCCACCTCCGCCTGAAGTCCCACCGGATCTTTCAGGTCGATGAGCCTCCTGATTCCCGAGAGGTCCTGAGCCGAGAGACCGAATCTTTCCACCAAGCCGGCGAAGAAGCCCATCTCGCCCAGGTTGAATTGAAAGCGGTCGATCCCGACCCGCTGCAGAGATTCCATGGCCACCTGGATGACCTCGGCGTCGCAGGCGATCCTCTCACCGCCGATGTTCTCGATTCCAAGCTGGAAGGACTCGCGCTGCCTGCCGCCCCTGGGAGCCTCGTAGCGCAGGACGTCGCCGCAATAACATAGCCGCAGGGGCTTGGGCCGATCCTGCAGGCGGGTGGCCACCGTCTTGGCCACCAGGGAGGTGAATTCGGGTCGCAGGGCCAGCAGATTGCCCTCCCGGTCGACAAAGCGATAGAGCGCCTCCTCCAACTCCGCCCCCATGCCCCTGGAGAAGACATCGTAGTAGTCGAAAATGGGCGGGATGATCTCCTCGTACTTCCAGCGGCTGAATATGGAGAAGACGAGCCGCTCCAGCCGCCGGCGGCGTTTCACCGCCGGTCCGAACAGCACCTGGGTGCCCAGCGGAACCTGAGTCAAGGTCTTCATCGCGTTGGTTGCCGCGGATCGCCGCCGGCTTGATAAGCGCCGGCCCTCAGCTCCCGCGGATGCTCCTTCCCTGGTTGTCGATCTTCAGCTCGAGCGGACGGCAAGCGACGCCGTGGCGATTGAACACGGACTGAATCCGCCCAAACACGTCCCGGGCGTCCCCTTGAATGAAGGCCGCCACGCTGGGTCCCGCTCCGCTCAGACTGAGACCCAGCAGGCCGGGGACATCCGATCCATTGAGCTCCAGGACCTCCTGCAGTCCCGGAATCAGAGGCGCCCGGTAGGGTTGATGCACCTTGTCGCGGAGCGATTCCCGCAGGAACCGGAATTGTCCCGCCATCAAGGCGGCTACCGTCAGCGCGCTACGCTGAAGGTTGAAGATGACGTCACTCATCTCGAGGCGGTCGGGTACGACAGCCCTGGCCCGGCTGGTGGGCAACCGGATGTCGGGAACCACCAGCAGCACCTGCAGCATGTCCGCCACCCGGGTCCGAAAGAACGATACCCCGCCCCGTTCGTCAACGCAGCTTACCGTAAATCCGCCGAAGCGGGCAGCGGTCAGGTTGTCCGGATGGGTCTCGAATTCCAGGGCATAGCGGAAAAAAGTCTCCTGGGTCAGTTCTT
Source organism: Acidobacteriota bacterium (assembly GCA_022821775.1). Classification (GTDB taxonomy): domain Bacteria; phylum Acidobacteriota; class Terriglobia; order Versatilivoradales; family Versatilivoraceae; genus Versatilivorator. Next base: position 7,649 of record JAJECY010000158.1, on the reverse strand, counting down.
CCCCCGCCAGGGCTTCGTAGGTCCCCAGGGCCGCCACAATGGCCGCCGCGCTGCTGCCCAGCCCGCGGGCCAGCGGAATCCGGTTCTCCACTTCCAACCTCAGGGGAGGCAGGGGGCGCCCTTCGCCCTGGAACACCCGCCGGATTACCTTCCACATCAGGTTTTCGCTGACGCTGGGCAATTCCCGGGCCCCTTCTCCCTCCATGTGGATTTCCGGGGAACCGCTGCCGGACTCCTGCACCTGAACCTTGAGGTAGAGACCCAACGCCAGCCCCAGGGCATCGTACCCCGCCCCCAGATTGGTGGAGCTGGCAGGAACCTGAATGGAGAAGGCGGAACCCATGGCATAGGACCGTTGTTCGAAACACCCGTGGTTCAGACAGTGGAGAGTGAAGAGTGGAGAGCGAAGAGTGATCTGATCGACACGTTAAGCTTGCTGAAACAACAGAAAAAAGAGTTATCCACGAAGACACACGAAGGACCACGAAGACACACGAAGCAAGAAAGAGATCCATTCGTATTCGTGTCTATTCGTGTTCATTCGTGGTTCGTCTTCATTGTAATGATCAGCCGCTTCTCCTCCTATGGTCCGCATGGCAGCCAGGAGCCTGGCTCCCCACATTCCACCCTTCAAACTTCAAACTTCAAACTTCCGACGACAACCTCCCGCATCCCCTGCAGGGGCGCCTCCCGTCCGGTCCACAGATAGCACTGCCTGGCGGCTTGTCCGACAAACATCTCCAGGCCGCTCACCACCCGGGCCCGTTTCCGGGCCTCTCGAAGGAGCCGGGTCTCCAGGGGATTGTAGACCATATCGAACACCGTACCGTACCTCAGCCCATCCCCGGCCACCGGACTCTCCTGGCTGGCGGGGGACATGCCCACCGGGGTGGCGTTGATCAGAAGATCGCCGTTGTAATGGCTGGCACGCTCCAGGGAATCGGCCTGGAACCCGAAGTCCCCGGCCAGAGCCTCGGCCTTGGACCTGTTCCGGGCCAATACGGTGACGCGCCAGCGGGCGTCCCTCAACACCGAGGCGGCGGAGCGGGCGGCTCCGCCGGCTCCCAGCAGCACGGCCCGCCCGGGCGAGCCATCCAGGCAACCGCGCAAGGCATGGCGAACGCCGTCCAGGTCGGTATTGTAAGCCCACAGGCCGTCTTGGCGGCGGACCAGGGTGTTGGCGGCCCCGCATGCCACCACGCTCGGATGCCGGGAGTCCACGTAGCGCAACACGCCGACCTTGTGCGGAAGGGTGACGCTGAGCCCGCCGAAGCGTTGCAGATAGGGCGCGAACGATTCCAGGTGGGGCGTGGGCAGGGGCAGGTAGCGGCAATTCAGCCCGAGCTTCCGGAAGGCGTAGTTGTGCACCTGCGGAGACAGGGAGTGACCGAGGGGCTGGCCGATCACCCCATAAAACAGAGTATCGGAATCGATCGAATTCAAGCCGTAGACGCATTTCAGGTCCCGGGAGGTGAATTGCCCGGGGGCCGTCTCCTGGCCGGCGCGGGTGGATGCGTAGGTGAGCATGGCTCCCCGGCCGGGAGCCACCAGGCGGGAATAGACACCCAACTCCCCCATGGCCACTGCGATGATGGGCAGGCCCTGCCGCCGCCCCTGTGACACCAGCTCCAGCAGACGAAAATTGTCGGCAAAATCGGCCGCCAGGGTGGCGATCTTCACCACGTCGGCATCGACCGCCAGAATCCGCCGGAAAATGGACTGGAGATCCGAGGGAGTTTTCCGGAAGTCATGGTAAGACCCGATCAACCTGCAGGATCCGTCCCTGATCTTCTTCAATCGAGCGGGGCCCACGGCTTCCAGCGTTTCCACTTCGATATCCAGAAAGGAGAATCCGGCTCCACCGATCCTGCCCAGAATCTCCAACTGTTCGACTGCCCCCCCCTCGAAACGTCCTCCAAACGGTTTTCTACGGAGCGTCCCAATGACCGGCACACCCGCCAGGGCCACCCAGCGCCGCATCCGTTCCGGCGTCAGTTGAGACGGGTCCAGGAAGTCGAGTCGAAATTCCAGCAGATCCGAATCCCGGCGGCTCCCCAGAAGGGCCGTTTCGAAGTCGCCCGGGGCAGACTCCCGGATGACGGTGCATATTTTTCCGTTGGCAGATGGGGACATGGGGAGTGGCGAGGGGCCGGCAGCGCTTGCCGGGAGTGAACGGGCAGCGGCGTTCAGGTTGCTCCGGTACGGGAACGGCAGTTGGCCTCCGAGTCTAGCATAAGCCTTTTCCCAGCGCCAAGTTGACCGCGTACCAGAAGACAGTGGAGAGTGGAGAGTGGAGAGTGGAGAGTGATCAGTGGATAGCTATCAGATCCAAACGTTATGCATCTTGTCGGTCTCGGCGCAGTCGTTCAAAAAACGCAATCAAATCGTCAGGCGCGTGCCGGTTCCCGAAATCCTCCGCCTACACCTCTCCAAACTTCAAACTTCAAACTTCAAACTTCAAACTTCCCGAAACACCGTCGCCGTGAACCTCTCGACGGTGGCGCCGTTCTTCCAGGCCTGGCGGGACAGCCCCGCCTTCAGGCAGGTCTGTTCCAGAAACTGCTCCGCTGTCCAACCACCCTCGACCGCCACCTTGGGCAGCAGGAGGCCGCGGCGATCCCCCTGGCTGACCAGCAGGCCGTGGGTTCCCACCAGGACGTCGGCAACCCCGCCGGCCTCTTCGAGCCCCGAGAGTGCCGAGAGTTCGATTTCGGTGTCGGGAAGCTCCTTCAGGCTCAAGGGCCGAAACCTCGCGTCCTCGACCGCGGCAGAGACGGCGCACTCCGGCACGGCCCGGTAGAGGGGTGTCAAGGGCCAGACGTAGCCGACGCACCCGCGCAGGCGCCCCCTGAGATAGAGCGTGACGAAAGCGCCCCGTTTCTGGAGAAGCTCACGAGCAGCCGGCGGATCGGGAACGGGTCGCGCGCCCGACCGCAGGTAGGCTTCAATCGTCGAGCGGGCGGCCTTGAGCAGATAGTCCCGCGCGGAATTATTGAGTCGGTACATCGCTCCGGCTCTTTTTCAGGAGGACGGATTCTTCACGGCGGCTCGCCTGACTCCGGATGCCGACCGCCTTCCAGAATTTGCGGAAATAGTCGACGGCCGAGGCCAGGGCGAAGATGACCGTCAGCCAGAGCGCGGCCAGGCTGAGCGGCTTCAACCAGAAGACAAGGTTGCTCAGAATGATCAAGGTGACGGCCAGCACCTGCGAGACCATCTTGATTTTCCCCAGCTCCGAGGCATCGATAGTGAATCCCTGCCTGGCCGCGATGCTGCGGAGACCCGTGATGGCCAGTTCGCGGCCCACAATGATCACCACCATCCAGGCAGGCGCCCAGCCGAGCTCCACCAGGGAAATGAAGGCAGCCGAAATCAGCAATTTGTCGGCAATCGGATCCAGCAGCATGCCGAGCGTGGTCACCTGCCGGCGCCGCCGGGCAAGGTAGCCGTCGAAGTAATCGGTGATGGAGGCGCCCAGAAAGATTACGGTGGCCAGGATGACGGAGAGGCTTTCGACCTGCCGTTCCGGATTGTAAACGCGGGTGAGAAGGACAACGACCAGGAGAGGGACCGCGAAGATGCGGGACAGGGTCAGCAGGTTTGGAAGGTTCATGCGAAAAGTCTGATTTCTTTTGGGGCAGAATTCAACAGGAAAAACGCCGCACTAGAAACCTATAAGGTGTGGACTATGGTGGAGTTCTCTACTGGAGCGCAGGCCCGATCTCTTCGATAGCGCTAGGCGGACGCCGAAACCCGGAATGTCAGAGCATCCCCAGTTGCAGCTTGGCGGCTTCCGACATCTTGGCCGGACTCCAGGGAGGGTCCCAAACTAGCTCGACCTGGGCGGAGGACACGCCCTCGGCCCCGGCAACCCTGGACTCGACCTCTCCCGGCAGGGTCCCGGCAACCGGACAGGCCGGAGAGGTGAGAGTCATTTGAATCTTGACCGCATTGGCGGGATCGATATCGATTTCGTAGATGAGCCCGATCTCGTAGATGTTGACGGGAATTTCAGGGTCGTAAACCGTTTGCAGCACCTCGATGATCCGCTGCTTCAACCCTTCCGAGGGAGAAGACTCGTTGGTGGTGACATCGGTGGTCATGGTTGCATCCTCAAATTCTGGATTGTTGAGCCGTTTGCAAAGTTCTTCGGAAAGCGGCATTGATTGCCGGCAGTTGGCGTTGCCTCCCCCAATTCCGCTTAACGTCCTTCAATAACCCTTGAGCGCTGAACCAGGCGCCTTGCCCCATTTCGGGGCATATTGTAAATGATGTACCCGGTTTATGGTTTGGGGGATGCCCCCCCGGGAGCGCGGGCGTCCGACACCTTCACTGTCGCCTACTCGGTGGTGACCGGCTCCTGCTTGTTCTCCAGGGCGGCCTTGACCGTGTGCCAGGCCAGGGTGGCGCACTTGACCCGAACCGGGAAGGCGGCCACGCCGGCAAAAGCCATCAGCTTCCCCAGATCTTCCGGGGGCTCGATCGTCTTGCCGGTCACCAGGTCGTGGAACCGGCGAAAAGCCGCGGGGAGGAGGTCGGCCCTCCTACCCTTCAGGTACTCGGTCATCATGGAGGCGGAGGCGGTGGAGATGGCGCAACCCTTGCCCTGGAAGCGAATGTCCCGGACGACGTCCCCCTCCATCCGGAGGGAAACCGCCATCTGGTCGCCGCAGAGCGGATTGTGGCCCTCGGCCCGGTGGGTGGCGCTATCCAGGCTGCCGAAATTGCGCGGCTTCCGCGTGTGGTCCAGGATAACCTCCTGGTAGAGGTCCATCAACTCGGACATGAACCAAAAATCTCCCTGACCTTGCGGACCCCATCCGCCAGCCGGTCCACCTCGGCGTGCGAGTTGTAGAGACCGAAAGAGGCGCGGGACGTGGCCGGCAGTCCCAGGCGCTCCATCAGCGGCTGGGCGCAATGATGGCCGCCGCGAATGGCGATGCCCTCCCGGTCCAGAATGGTTCCGACATCGTGGGGGTGGGCTCCCTCGACCACAAAGGAGAGCACGCCTGCCTTGAGTCCGGCTCGACCGACGATTCGCACACCCGGGACCGAGGCGAGCGCTTCGGTGGCGTGAGACAACAGCTCACCTTCGTGGGCGGCAATGTCTTCCAGGCCGATGGCGCCCAGGTAGTCCAGGGCGGCGCCCAGGCCGATGACCCCGACGATATCGGGTGTCCCCGCCTCGAACCGATAGGGGATCTCCTTGTAGCTGGTGCGCTCGAAGGAGACCGAACGGATCATCTCGCCCCCGCTCTGATAGGGCGGCATGGCTTCCAGCAGGGACGCCTTCCCGTAGAGAACGCCCACTCCGGTGGGACCGTAGACCTTGTGTCCCGAAAAGGCATAGAAATCGCAGTCCAGCGCCTGAACGTCCAGTTGGAGGTGGGGGGCCGCCTGGGCTCCGTCCACCAGCACCGGGATTTCCCGGCGATGGGCCATCCGAACCATTTCGGAGACGGGATTGACGGTTCCCAAGGCATTGGAAACGTGGGCGATAGCCACCAGGCGAGTTCGGGAGCCGAGAGCCCGTTCAAAGGCCTCGAGGCGGACTTCGCCGTTGTCGTCAATGGGCGCCACACGCAGAACCCCGCCCTTCTCCTCGCAAATCCTCTGCCAGGGCACGATGTTGGAATGGTGCTCCAGGGTCGAGATCAGGATCTCGTCGCCGGCCTCGAGCCGCTGGCGGCCCAGGGTGTCGGCCACCAGGTTGATGGCCTCGGTGGTTCCCCTGACAAACACGACCTCGCGGGACTCCCGGGCATTGATGAACCGCTGCACCTTGCAGCGAACGTCCTCGTAGGCCTCGGTGGCTTCCAGGCTGAGCGCGTAAAGGCCCCGGTGAATGTTGGAATAACCCTCGCGATAGAAGGCATTCATGGCTTCGATCACCGGAGCCGGTTTCTGAGTGGACGCGGCGCTGTCGAGATAGACCAGCGGTTTGCCGGCGGCGCGCCTCGAAAGGATGGGGAAGTCGCGGCGCAGTCGGTCGACATCCAGCGTCGGCGCGGCCGGCTGGACCGATGGCATGGTTGCCCTCCTCATCCGGGTCACCCCTTGGAACCCTTCTCCGCCAGGCGATGAAAGAGCGTCTTCTCCAGCCGGGCGCGAATGGGCTCGATTCGGATCTGGGAGGCAATGTCGTTGGCGAAGGCAAAGGTCAAAAGCTGGCGGGCGGCCTCCCGGCCGATCCCCCGGGACTGCAGATAGAAGACGGCCTGGGGGTCCAGTTGCCCGATGGTGGCCCCGTGGGTGCATTTCACGTCGTCGGCATAGATCTCCAACTGAGGATTGGTGTTGACCAGGGCCTCCTCGGAGAGCAGCAGGTTCTGGTTGGTCTGCTTCGAATCGGTTTTCTGGGCGTGGGGGCGAACGATGATCCGGCCGTTGAAGACCCCGCTGGAACGGTCGTCCAGGATCCCTTTGTAGAGCTCGAAGCTGTTGCAATGGGGCTTGGCGTGGTCGATGGAGGTGTGGTTGTCCACGTGCTGCTTGCCGGTGGTGAGAGAGAAGCCGTTCAAGGTGGCTTCGGCGCCCTCGCCATCCAGGACCGCGTTGACGTGATTGCGGACCAGGGCCCCTCCCAGGGAAATGGAATGGGAAGATACCGTGGCGCTGCGTCCGAGCTGAAATTGCATGGTGGCGATATGAAAGGCCCTGAGGCTCTCCTGCTGCAGCTTGTAGTGCTCGACCACCGCACCCTCTCGGGCCACCAGCTCGGTCACCGTGTTGGTGAAGTAGGCGGTGTCGGGCGCGCCCGAATAGCTTTCCACGATACGGGCCTGGCTGTTGGCGCCGGCCAGCACCAGGCATCGAGGATAGGAAACCACCGGTTCCCCTTCGCCGCCCGAGTGAAAATGCAGGTGAATGGGCTGCTCCACCACCGTGTTCCCGGGAAGATGGATCAGGGCGATGTCCTGCAGGAAAGCCGTATTCAGGGCGGCGAAGACTTCCTCCCCGTCTCCGGCGTAGCGACCCAGGGCTTCCTGAATGGATGAACCCCGGCCGTTGACGAGTTCCCCCAAACCCTGAACCCGGACGCCCGGCGGCAGGTCTCCGAAGGAAGAGTGTTCCGGGGAGAAGCGCGCGTTCAGGAATACCAGGCGGCAGGCCGAGGAGTTGTCTCCCGTCAGGGAGTCCAGGCCGGCCGGGGCCGGCTGGGAGTCCAGGTCGGCGGCGTGAGCAAAGGCGGTCCGCGTCAGCGGCGCGAGGCTGGTAAAACGCCAGGCCTCATGGTGAGTGGTGGGGAACCCGAGCCGGGCGAAGCGCCGGATGGCCGCCTGGCGCTTCTCCGTCAGCCAGGACGGATCGCGGTCCGCCCGGCGGCGGGCGAAAGAGTCGAACTGGGACAGGTAGCGTTGCTGCTCGGGGGGCGATTCAGCCGGGTTTCGATTCATGGGTGTCTCTCAGCCTCCCGGCGTCACGGCAACCTGGTCTTCGATCCAACCGTAGCCCCTGGCTTCCAGTTCGAGGGCAAGATCCTTGTCCCCCGACTTGACGATCTCGCCGCCCGAAAGCACATGCACCCGATCGGGCACGATGTAGTTCAGCAGTCGCTGGTAGTGGGTGATGACCACGATGGCGCGGTCGGGCCGGCGCAGGGCGTTGACGCCGTCGGCGACCGTCTTGAGCGCGTCGATGTCGAGCCC
>JAJECY010000011.1 GCA_022821775.1 Acidobacteriota bacterium | reverse complement strand
TAGCTTTCGCGCCTCAGCGTCAGTTGTGGTCCAGAGAGCCGCCTTCGCCACTGGTGTTCCTCCCGATATCTACGCATTTCACCGCTACACCGGGAATTCCACTCTCCTCTCCCACACTCTAGCTGGACAGTTTCAACTGCAGGCCTCAAGTTGAGCCTGAGGTTTTCACAGCTGACTTATCCAACCGCCTACGCGCCCTTTACGCCCAGTAATTCCGAACAACGCTTGCCCCCCCCGTATTACCGCGGCTGCTGGCACGGAGTTAGCCGGGGCTTCTTCCGCAGGTACCGTCAAGAATTCGTCCCTGCCGAAAGGGTTTTACGTACCAAAATACTTCATCACCCACGCGGCGTTGCTTGGTCAGGCTTTCGCCCATTGCCAAAAATTCCTCACTGCTGCCTCCCGTAGGAGTCTGGACCGTGTCTCAGTTCCAGTGTGGCCGTGCTCCCTCTCAGGACGGCTACTGATTGTCGCCTTGGTGAGCCATTACCCCACCAACAAGCTAATCAGGCGCGGACCCCTCATCGAGCGAATCACTCCTTTCAACCCGGGGACTTGCGTCCTCGGGTGTTATGCGGTATTAGCCCTCCTTTCGGAAGGTTATTCCCCACTCGACGGCAGGTTATCCACGTGTTACTCACCCGTTCGCCACTCTACTTGTCCCTTGCGGGACTTTCTCGTTCGACTTGCATGTGTTAGGCACGCCGCCAGCGTTGATTCTGAGCCAGGATCAAACTCTCGTTGAGAATTTGAAGTTACTGCCAGAAGCTCAAGGTAAACTCAGAAATCGTTTAGGGCTGGTCTTATCCAGTTTTCAAAGAACGGAACTTCTTGAACTGCAAACAGCCGATGGTAAGTCAGGGAATCGAGCCTTGTCAACTGTTTTTGACTCCTTTTTTCGCCCGGTTTCGGCTGTGCCGGCACAAGGGAACGGCTATCCCGGGGTAATCCCTTGTGATTTTGCCTTCCGGGGGCCGATAATTATTGCATCGCCATGACACCGAAATCCGGCAAATCGAGAAAAAGGCTTATCCCCCTGGCGGTGCTGGTCTGCGTTCTGCTGCTGTTCGCGGTGGTGCAGCAGGCCTTCAACCTCTCTCCCATTCTCAGCGATCCCGAGAGCCAGACCACCCTGTTCCTGTGGGCTTTCACTTCGCTCAACGTCATCCTGCTGCTGACCTTTATCCTGATTCTGCTGCGCCACCTCCTGAAGCTCTACTTCGAGCAAAGGAGTCAACGGCCGGGCTCGCGCTTTCACCGGAAGCTCCTGCTTTCTTTCCTGGGGGTAGCCCTGGTGCCAGGCGTTTTCATGTCCTTCTTCGCCTATGCCGTGGTGAACAGGAACCTGGACAAGTGGTTCAGCTCACCTCTGGACCAGGCCTTCGAGCCCGTGGGCATTGGTGAAATCGCCAGACAGGTGGAAAGGGAAGCTTCTCAGCGGGCGGTTTCGACCGCTCGATTCCTGGCCGGGCATCCTGACCTCCAGAAGTTGTGGGCCGTTCCCGCCTTGGACGGCGTTCGGGAACTGGAAAGCCTCGCCCGCCAGTTGGAGGTTCCTTTCGCGGTCGTCCTCGACCGCTCCGGCGACCCGTTGTTGGCTTACCGGAACGGACGGGCCTACTTCCCCACCGACTCACGCTTCCCGGAGATGGTCCGCCCCCTGGACGTTGTCGGCCAGAACCCGTCGGGGCCGGGACTCGCCGAGGCTCTGAACGACCAGGTGTGGACCGTTCCCTGGAAGGAGGGCTCAGCGGCGGACCGACAGGAGCAGCCCTTGCTGTTGAGCGGGGCGCGAAGCGATTCGGGAGGCTTGATCGTGGGGTCCCGTCCCCCCTTGGAAATGGCGCGTTTCGCCCGCGAGTTGTCCGGCCTCAGCCGGGAGTACGAGCAGATGAAGGAGCAACGCAAGATGATCCGGACCAACTTCATGCTGGTCCTGGGAGTGGTCACCCTGCTGGTTCTCTTCCCGGCCGTCTGGATCGCTCTCTTCCTGTCGCGCAGGATTACCGAACCCATCCGGGCACTGGCCGAGGCCTCCAACGAAGTATCGCAAGGAAACCTGAGCGTGCAGGTCGACAGCCCTGCACCGGACGAGCTTGGCGTCCTGGTGTCTTCCTTCAACCGCATGACCGCTCAGCTCGATGAGGCGGCTCGAGATCTGGCGGCCAAGAATCGGGACCTGGCAGAGTCTCACCGAGCCTCCGAATCCAGAAGGCGATACACCGAGGCGGTCCTGGAGAATATTCCCACGGGAGTCATTTCCATCGCCGCAAACTTGTCCATCAACACCATGAACGAGGCTGCCCAGCAGATGCTGGGAAGGACGGATGACAGCCGTCTGTCGCTGGAGGAGCTGTTTCAGCCCCAGGACCTGGCCGAGATCCAAGGACTGATGGCCAAGGCCGCCCGCGTAAGAATCGCTTCCAAGGAGTTGGAACTCAGGACCCCAGGGGGAACCTTCTACGGCGCCGTGACCCTCACCTCGCTGGATCCGGCGGATGCCGGACCTCAAAGATTCGTTATGGTTCTGGAGGACTTGACCGAACTGCTCAGAGCCCAGAAAGCCACCGCATGGCGAGAGGTGGCTCGGCGCATGGCTCACGAGATCAAGAATCCGCTGACCCCGATTCAGCTATCGGCTGACCGGATTCTCAAGCACCTGTCCAGAACCAGGGGACCGAGGGACGAGGCTGGTCTCCGTTCCACGGCCTCCTCCGGTTTTCAGGCCACCGTCAAGGAGTGCGTGCACACCATTACCCAGGAGGTCAAGACCTTGAAGGGGATGGTGGACGAATTTTCCCGATTCGCCCAGTTGCCCTCGCCAAGCATGGTGCCTTCCAACCTCAACGCCATCATGGAAAGCACCCTGGCCTCCTACGACGGCCGGCTCGACGGCGTGGAGGTGGTCAAGCAGCTGGCTCCCGACCTCCCGCTGACTCAGGTGGATCCCGAACAGCTCAAGCGGGTGCTGGTCAATCTGATCGACAATGCGCTGGAAGCCATGGATCAATCCGAACCCAGGCAGCTCTCCCTGTCCAGCCGGTTCTATCCCGCCCGAGAGACGATCCAACTGGCCGTCAGGGACAGCGGGCAAGGCATTGCGGCGGCAGATCGGGACAAACTGTTTCTCCCCTATTTCTCGACACGCAAGCGAGGGACCGGACTGGGGTTGGCCATCGCCAATCGCATCGTCGCCGACCACAAGGGGTACATTCACGTTGAGGACAATTCTCCCCGGGGAGCCAGCTTCGTGATCGAGCTTCCGGCCCTTTGATTCGCCGGGGGAGACAACGGGCTCGACCGCGCTTTGGCCGATAAGGACGGCAGCGGAATCGAACACGGGCGACCGCCCGAAATTGCAGCAATCAAGGTTCAGGTGAGGCAGTGGCGAGGAACTCCATTCTGCTGGTGGATGACGAGGCCGGGATTCGGAAGTCCCTGGGCGCCGTGCTGAACGAGGAGGGCTTCAAGGTGACCACGGCCCGTACCGGGGAGGAGTGCCTGCGTCTCCTGGAAAAGAAAACCTTCGAGCTGATTCTGTTGGACATCTGGCTGCCCGGTATCAATGGACTGGAGACCCTGGAGACCATGAGGAAGAGGAAGGTGGATGCGGCCGTGGTGATGATCTCGGGCCACGGCACCATTGAAACCGCGGTCAAGGCGACCCGCCTGGGGGCCTTCGACTTCATCGAAAAGCCCCTGTCCATCGAGAGAACGCTGCTGGTGATTCAGAATGGCCTGGAGAACAAGCGCCTGCAGGAGGAAAACAGAACGCTCAAGTCCCGGCTGGGTCAGCACTACAAGATCATCGGTCAAAGCATCTCCATGAAGGCCCTGCGCCAGCAATTGGCCATCGCGGCGCCCACCGACGGCCGGGTGCTGATCTACGGGGAGAGCGGCACCGGAAAGGAACTGGTGGCTCATGCCCTTCACCACCAGAGCCTGCGAAAGGCAGCGCCTTTCGTGGAGGTGAACTGCGCCGCCATTCCCGACGAACTGATCGAGAGCGAACTGTTCGGCCATGTCAAGGGCGCCTTCACCGGGGCCACCGGAACCAAGGTGGGAAAGCTGGAAAAGGCCGACGGGGGAACGCTTTTTCTGGATGAGGTCGGAGACATGACCCTGAAGACCCAATCCAAGGTGCTCAGAGCACTCGAAACCCAGCGCTTCGAACCCGTGGGCGCCCATTCAACGGTAACGGTGGATGTCCGGGTCATCGCGGCCACCAACAAGAATCTCGACCAGGAAATGCAACGGGGCAACTTTCGCGAAGACCTCTTCTACCGGCTCAACGTCATCCCCTTCCACGTGCCGCCCCTGCGCGATCGCACCGAGGATATTCCGGTACTGGCGAAATTCTTCATTGGAGACTTCTCCAGCCATTACGGGCGCTCCCCCAAGGAACTGAGCGCGGACGTAGTGGATCTGTTGACGGCCTACCCCTGGCCCGGCAACGTTCGAGAGCTGAAGAACCTGGCCGAACGGCTGGTGATCATGACGCCCGCACACAGAATTGAAGCCCGGCACCTGCCGGCCGGCCTGCTCAAGCCCAACGGCGCCCGGGAAGACCCGGTCGAGGCCAGGAGCTTGTCGGAGGCCCGCATGGCCTTCGATCGAGACTACATCCTCAGGAAACTGGAGGAAAATCGGGGAAACATCTCGCGTACGGCCGAAGCGCTCGGGATCGAACGCAGCCACCTCCACCGCAAGCTTAAATCCCTGAAGATCAATGTCAGTCGGGGCTCGGCCAAGACGGAATGACCCTGCCGGCGGGCACTGGCGATCCGATGATTTCGGGCGGGCGTACCGGCCGGTTGGGCAGCCGGCCGATCCGAAGCCGCCAAACCGGGAACGCGATTCTCTTTCAACCGTACTGGTGGATTCCAACGGCAATGGCATGAAAGTCGAGAACTCACGGTCCAAGCAAACCCTTTCCGACTTCCTCTCCGGATCGCTCCGGATCGGCAGCCGGACCGATCTGGATGCGTTTTTGGCCGATCCCGGCTCAGCCGAGAAAGTGCGCAACGCCCCCTACCAGGATCTGTTCCTGGCCATCAAGGCGGTCGGGCTGGCTGACAGCCAGGAGCTGCTCCTGCTGGCGTCCTCCGAGCAGCGCCGTGGCTTCATCGACCTGGATTGCTGGCGCAAGGACAGCTTTCACGTGGCCAGCTTCATGGAATGGATGGCTGCCTACCTGCAATGCGGTCCCGAAGAGGCGGCGGCCGCCGCCAGGGCGGTAGACCCCAACCTGCTGGCGCTATTCCTGAGGAACAACATTCGCATTCACTTCCTGGAAACGGACGAGCCCATTCCCGGGTTTCCTCTCATTCTGACGCCGGACCAGCGGTTCGGCATCGAGGTCACCGGCGAAGCCGAGGGGGGAACCATGGCGCGCCTCCTGATGGACGCCATCTTTCGAATGGATGCCTCGCTCGGGTACGACCTGATCGATCGGGTTCGCTGGGACAACCAGGTTTCCATGGAGGAGGATGCCTACCAGAACAAGCGGCTCCGCCTGGAAGAGATCGGCTTCGTTGATTACTACGAAGCCCTGAGCATCTACGGAGAGGCCGGCACGTCCGCGGCTCCGCAACTCCAAGGGCCTTTGCAGGAGGAAGATGACGCCCATCGGGTCTCGTCGACTCTACCGGCCCTGCTGGTGGCCTCGCTGGCGCCGGGAGAACATCTCTGGAGAGCCCTGGGCGCCATCCAGGACACTCGCCAGGCCGAATTGATCAGCCAGCAACTGGCCGCGCTGGCCAATCGGATTCTCTCGATTCACTCCGTGACTACCGGAGACCTCGAGAAGGTGAAACCGGCCCTGGAAGAAATGAGGGACACGCTGAACCTGGGACTGGAGCGATTGACTCAAGGGCGCGCCTCCCTGGCGGCCTCCGCTCTGAAGCAACAGGACATGCTGGGATTGTTCCGGACCGGGTTCAGCCTGCTGGCGGATCTGCGCGCCCACGCCGACCGGGTCATTCATCGGGGGAGGCTTCGCCTGCAAGGAGCCCAGCGGACCCTGTTGGAATCACCGCAGGCCGAATTGCTGGACGGGTTGCGCCGTCACAGGCCTCTATTCTTCGAAGAGGCGCGGGACTCGCGTCGAGCCGGCTATCGAAACTTCCGCGGTCTGGCCGATGTCGAATCGGCACGAAGAAGCCTGAACGAGATCGAAGCTCTGGGGCAATTCTTCTGGAGCCTCATGGACGGCCCCTGCCCCACGCTCACACCCGAGGGTCTACGGCTGGTGAACCAGGATCTGAACGACTTGCGCTTCGGAACTCTCCTTGTCACCGCAGCCGTCAACCAGATTCTGGGGAAACCCTTCAGGCCCGATCCCATCGGGGTCCGCCAACTCCAGGGTATGCTGAAAAATCTGGGGCCGCCCGGGACAGACCCCGGGCGCCTGGCCGATGGCCTGATGGCTGCCGCCCAGGCGCGCCTGGACTCATTGGGCTCCGAAATGGACAGTCCGGAGGTCCTGAACCCCCTTGTCGAATCCTGGTGCCGGGAGGGAGCCGAAGAGTTGGCTCCCCTGCGGGGAGAATCGGAGATCATCCCCCAGTGGGTCACCACCGTGCTGTTGGACTTGTCCCGGGAAATGTGAAGCATGGTCTTCCAGAATTTCGTGCGCCTGATCCGAAGCCGGAAACTGGTGGCTCCGGGCGACAAAGTGCTGTTGGCTCTCTCCGGGGGAGCCGACTCGACGTCTCTCCTATACCTCTTCCTGGAGATTCGCTCTCAACTCGATCTGGAGCTGGCGGCAGCTCACCTGAACCATGGACTTCGGGGAAAGGAATCCGAAGCCGACGCCGAATTCGTGCGCTCCCTGGCCGCGGACCACCATCTTCCCTGCGTCGTGGAAAAACTGTCTCCCCGGCAGCGACCCAAGGGAGGAAACGCCCAGGCCCGAGCCCGGGAGCAACGGTACCGGTTCCTTCAACGGATCGGCGATTCCGTGGGCGCGCAGCGGATCGCCCTGGCCCACACCCGCAACGACCAGGCGGAGACGGTCCTGCTGCGGCTGCTGAGGGGCAGCGGCAGCCTGGGCCTGGCGGCGATTCCCGTTTCCCGCGCCGACCGGTTCATCAGGCCCCTGCTGTCCATCGAACGCGAGGAACTGCGCACCTATCTGCAATCCCGCGGGGTGGGATGGCGGGAGGATTCCTCCAACAGGGACCTGCGTTTCGCGCGCAACAAGGTGAGGCATGAGCTCATTCCCCGGCTGCAGAAATCCTTCAACCCCGCAATCGTGGACGTTCTGGCGAGGACGGCCGAGAATCTGCGCGGAGACGCGGAAAGCCTGGATTGGCTGGTCGGAGACCTGGCGGGTCGGCACGCTGACCCGGCAGACGCCCGGCTCGGCTGGCGGCGCAGCTGGTTGAACACGCTTCCTGCCGGACTGAAAAGCCAGTTGGTGCGTCATGCCTTCAACGTCCTGGACCCGGGGAAACGGGTCCCGAAGAAGCAGGTGGATGCGGTCCTGGAACTGCTGCAGGACCACAAGAGCGGCAAGTCCGTTCGTATCGGCCGGATTCAAGCCGCCAGGGAATTCGACCGTTTGCTCTTCCGGGAGCTGCCGGCTTCTCCGTCTGTCGAACCCTACCGCTTCCCGCTGGGAATCCCCGGGCAAGTCCGGCTCCACCAGGTTGGGCTGGAGTTCGAAACCTACCTGAACCAGGGATCCAGCGGCTTGCCATTGCTGGATCGATGGGAAATCCAACTTTCGCCCCAGGCCGTCGCTCGGGGGCTTGAGGTCAGGTCCTGGCAGACCGGCGATGCCTACCGGCCCCTCGGGTCCTTGAGACCCAGGAAGATGAAGGAACTGTTCCTGAGAAAGCGGATTGGATTGAGCGCCAGGGCCGGGTGGCCGGTCGTGACCTGCGGCGGAAAGATCGTCTGCGCCGGCAGTTTTCCGGCGGCGGCCGGCTCCGAATGGCGCCGGTCCTCGCAGGGTGCGGTCAAGGTGGTGATCGAGGAACGTGCGCTCCGGGACGGCCCTGACACGAAAGCCCCTCTCTGAGCCATCGGACGGCCGCAGGGCCGGGGAAATGGCTGCAGGGCCTCCACCTGATCCCAGCCGGCTTCCCGGGGCAATGCGCGCTTAGTTAAAGATTCTTTTGCCTTTACGCCAGCCTCTCCGACAGATTTGATTCGTAAATTCCACGGCGAAATGCTATCTTGTTGGTGTCGGGGTTGCCCCCCTGGCGCCGCAGGGCGGTGCAGAATCAGCCGGACGCCGGACCAACGGCAAGCCACCCTTCGACACCGTGAAACGCTCCCTGGAGTGAGGCGCTGCAGGTCCGGAGGCAAACAAACCCGGGTAGGCACCAGGTCCGACCTGATCCCCCGGTCGCGCCGGCTCGACGTTGCAGCCGCCTTTGATTGCGATGGCAAAGACACTGCTATTCTGGATCGGACTGGTCGTCCTTGGCGTCCTGCTGTGGCAATTCGTTCAGCGCAGCGGTTCCGAGGAGGAAATGGAGTGGGACTTCTCGGAGTTTATCCAAGAGTTGGAACAGTCCAACGTGCGGGAAGTGGAGATCGTGGGTAGTGAAGTCAAGGGAAAGACCAAAGACAACACTCCCTTCACGACGGTTGCTCCCGACTACGATGAATTGATCGACCGCCTGCTGGCCAAGAATGTCAAAATCAAGGCCAAGGAACCTTCCCAGAGCCCCTGGCTGGCCGCTCTGATCACCTATGCTCCCTTTCTGCTGCTGATCGGGATCTGGATCTTCTTCATGCGGCAGATGCAGAGCGGCGGCAACAAGGCCCTTTCATTCGGCAAGAGCCGGGCCAAGCTGTTGTCCTCCCAACAGAAGAAGGTCACCTTCAAGGACGTGGCCGGCGCCGAGGAAGCCAAGGAGGAACTGCAGGAAATCATCGAGTTCCTGAAGGACCCCCAGAAGTTTCAGAAACTGGGCGGGCGAATTCCCAAAGGGGTCCTGCTGGTCGGACCTCCGGGCACCGGCAAGACGCTTCTGGCCCGCGCCATCGCCGGCGAGGCCGGGGTTCCCTTCTTCTCCATCAGCGGCTCCGACTTCGTGGAGATGTTCGTGGGCGTGGGCGCTTCGCGGGTGAGAGACCTGTTCGAGCAAGGCAAGAAAAACGCCCCCTGCATCGTCTTCATCGATGAGATCGACGCGGTGGGCCGGCACCCCGGCGCCGGCCAGGGCGGCGGGCACGACGAAAGCGAGCAGACCATGAATAAGTTGCTGGTCGAAATGGACGGATTCGAGTCCAACGAGGGCGTGATCCTCATTGCGGCCACCAACCGCCCCGACGTGCTGGATCCGGCCCTGCTGCGACCCGGACGGTTCGACCGCCGGGTGATGGTGGCTCGGCCCGACGTGAAAGGACGGGAAGGCATCCTTCAGGTCCACACCAAGAAGATCCCCTTGTCGGAGGACGTCGACGTCTCGGTTCTGGCGCGCGGCACCCCCGGCTTTTCGGGTGCGGACCTGGCCAACCTGGTCAACGAAGCGGCCCTCAACGCCGCCCGCTACGACAAGCAGTCGGTCACCATGCTGGACTTCGAGGGCGCCAAGGACAAGGTCCTGATGGGCGTGGAGCGAAAGTCCCTGATCATCAGCGACGCCGAAAAACGAAACACGGCCTATCATGAAGCCGGTCATGCCCTGGTGGCGGCCATGCTTCCCCAGGCAGACCCGCTCCACAAGGTGACCATTATCCCGCGGGGGATGGCGCTGGGGGTGACCATGCAGCTCCCGGAGGATGACAAGCACACCTACACCCGGGACTTCCTGGAGAGCCAGATCGCCATCATGATGGGTGGACGGGTGGCCGAGGAGATGTTTCTGGAGCACATGACCACCGGGGCGGGCAACGACATCGAGCAGGCAACCGAAATGGCCCGCCGCATGGTGTGCGACTACGGGATGTCCAAACTGGGCCCCCTCACCTTCGGCAAGAGGGAAGAGCAGATTTTCCTGGGAAGGGAAATCGCCCAGCACCGCGACTACAGCGAGGATACGGCGATCAAGATCGACCAGGAGATCAAGCGCTTCGTCAACGAGGGGTACCAGCACGCTCGCAAGATCCTGGAGGAGAACAGGGACACCTTGATCCGAATCGCGGAGACCCTGCTGGAGAGAGAGGTCCTGGACGCCGACGAGGTGCGCATGGTCATTCAGAACCTCCCGCTGGAGGAGAAGGTGGACCCGCTCCCCCGGGAAGATTCCGGCCCTCCCGAGGCGGAAAATCCCAGGGGAAAGAAGTCCGTCTCCCCACCCGTTGGCCCCCTGGTCGACGAGCAGCGGGAAAAGCCGGCGCCCGCCTAGTTGTCGTTTTTGCCACACCGAACCTGGACCGCCGCCAGCACCCGACCGGACAACCGGTTGCCCATCCTCGGTCCGTTTCCTTTCAATTTCATTACTTCCTCGCACTTCCCGCGGGGCTGCGCTCTTGAGAAGAGTGCGTGTAAGGCGTTTTTTGCGGGGCAGGGCGTTCCCGTTTAGAATTTTTGGATGACATTTCCCGAGCGCAGCCGGGGTCGCCGCATTAGCCACGCAGGCATCGGCCGGCAAGGACATCCATGAGACAGCGTTTCCGATTGCAGCTTCCCAGTGGCACCCTGGAGTTGGGGCGAAAAACTCTGATCATGGGAATTCTGAACGTCACGCCCGACTCCTTCTACGATGGCGGGGCCTATCTGCGACCCGATGAGGCGGTCAAGCACGGCCTGCAACTGGAAGACCAGGGAGCGGACCTGGTGGATGTGGGAGGGGAATCGACCCGTCCGGACCGCCCCGGTTCAGTCTCCGCAGCCGACGAGATCCGGAGGGTTGTCCCGGTCATTGAACAGTTGGCCAGGCGTCTGACCGTCCCGATCTCGGTGGACACCTACAAGTCCGAAGTCGCTCGCCGCGCCGTCGCTGCCGGCGCCTCGCTGGTCAACGATATCAGCGGGCTGCGCTTCGACTCCCACATGGCTGCCTGCGCCGCCGCGGCCGGCGCCGCCATGGTGCTCATGCACAGCCGCGGCACCCCGCGGCGGCTCCATGGACTGCCTGCACTCAAGCGGCCCCTGCAGTCGGTGCTGGCGGGCTTGCGGCATTCGATGGAGAAAGCTCTTCGGGCCGGAATTCCCAGAAGTCGGATCGTCCTGGACCCCGGACTGGGATTCGGCAAGGGCGTGGAAGACAACCTGGTGGTGCTGCGGCGACTGGAGGTGTTGAGACGCTTTCAGTTGCCCATTCTGGTGGGTCCCTCCCGGAAGTCCTTCATCGGCAACCTGCTCAATCTGCCGGTGGAGCAACGGCTATTGGGGAGCCTGGCCAGCACGGCCGTTGCCGTGATCCAGGGAGCGCACATCATTCGCGTCCACGACGTCGGGGAAACCCGCCAGGTGGTCCGAATGTGTGATGCTATAATGGGATTTTCCCGCTAGTGTTCCGTCTCAGAAATCCACCATGAATCTGATTGAACTCTTCCGCCTGGACCGACTCACCTGGTCCTCGGCTGTCGACATTCTCATCGTCAGCATTCTGATCTACCACATCCTGCTGCTGATCCGCGGGACGCGTGCCGTACAAATGGCGCTCGGTGTGGGATTCCTGGTGCTCTTCTATTACGTCACCCTCTGGTTCAACCTGGAGACCGTTCAATGGATCATGACCACCATTCTTCCCTTCTTCGTGGTCGGGATCATTGTGTTGTTCGCGGCTGAGATTCGCCGGGCCCTGGCCAACATCGGCAAGAATCCCTTGCTGAGAAGGTTCTCCCGCGATCCGATCACCGAGACCTACGAGGAGATCGTCTCGGCGGCTACGCGATTGTCCGCCCAGCGTGTCGGGGCGCTGATCGTCATCGAGCGCGAGATGGGACTCAAGAACTATACGGAAAGCGGCGTGGCCGTCGACGCCGCCCTGTCCTCCGATCTGCTGGTGAGCATTTTCCTGCCCGGGGCGCCCCTTCACGACGGAGCGGTCATCGTCCAAAAGCGCCGAATCACGGCGGCTGCCTGCTTCTTGCCGCTCACCCTCGACCCCAGGTTGAGCAAGGAGCTGGGGACCCGCCATCGGGCAGCCATCGGCGTCACCGAGGAGTCGGACGCCGTGGTGGTGGTGGCCTCCGAAGAGACTGGAACCATTTCCGCCTCAGTCGGCGGCGACATTCTAAGAAACCTGGACGGCCCGTCCCTGCGCCGGCACCTGGCCGGCATCTTTGCCGGCACCTCTACGGCGTCCTCGGGGGCCCCATCCCACCTCTCCCCGGTGGCCGAGGGCAAATGAGCCGATACTGGAAGCTCCTCACCGGTCTTCTGCTGAAAAACGCCGGCTTGAAGCTCGCCTCGCTGGGCCTTGCCCTGCTGCTTTGGGGCGCGCTCAACGACGAGCCCCGCTTTGTGGGCGAGGTCCAGTTCCGACCCAGTCTGCAATACCTGATGCCCCCCCACCTGGAACTGGTGGACAATCCGGCGGGCTCGGTGGATGTCCGACTGAGGGGTCCCTCCAGCATTCTGAACAAGTTGGAACACTCCGACATCTCCGCCCACATCGACCTGGCCAACGCCCAACCCGGCGAGCGGGTCTACTCCATCACTCCCGACGACATCTCAAGGCCGCAGGGGGTCACGGTCACCCGTATCACGCCCTCCACGTTGCGCCTCAATCTGCAACCGACCGCCAGCAAGGAGGTCGAAATCGACCCCCGAATCGTAGGCCGGGTGGGCGAAGGCTACCGGCTTCGGTCGGTGACTCCCCGCCCCGGCCGGGTGCTGGTGGAGGGCCCGGGAGGGAGCGTGTCCGGCATGACGCGAGTGGCCACCGAAGGCATCGACGTCACGGGTCGTTCGACCGGTTTCGTGGCTCGGGTCTATCTGGACGCGGAAGACGGGGTGGTGCGTTTCCCGCGGGGCCGACGGGTGGAAGTCGAAGTCGCCATCGAACCCCTGGAAACTCCGGCGGACGGGCACGATTCCCTGCCACAAAGAGATTCCCCATGACAAAGCTGTTCGGGACAGACGGAATCCGGGGGGAGGCGGGTTGCTTCCCCCTGGACGAGAAGACGGTCTGCGCCATCGGCCTGGCCTTGGCCGAGTTTGCCGGTCCTCCAGGCGGCGGCCGCTTCCTGATCGGCAGAGACACGCGAGAATCCGGTCCCTGGATCACCGCCCGGTTGGGCCAGGGCCTTGCCTATGGGGGCGTGGAAGCCATTCACGACCTGGGCGTGATGCCTACGGCCGGGCTGGCCTACCTGACCCGGACCCGCCGATACGATCTGGGAATCATGGTCTCCGCTTCACACAATCCCTTCCGGGACAACGGGATCAAGCTGTTCTCAGGACAGGGTTTCAAGATTCCCGATGACGGGGAACGCGAGATCGAACGCGGCATAGAGTCCTGGAGAGCTGCCCCTGCGGCGTCGGCCTGCCGCGGCTCGGCCGGACTCCGCAAACGGGAATCCCTGGCGTCTGACTACCTCGACTTCCTGAGCCGACAAGCGGAAGCCCGGCTGGAGCCGCTTCGGGTGGGACTGGATGTCTGCAATGGGGCAGCCTACCTCCTGGCGCCCAGGCTATTCCGCCGGTTGGGGGCAGAGGTCACTGTCATCAACGACCGTCCGGACGGTCGAAACATCAACCGCAACTGCGGATCCCTGCACCTGGAGGGTCTGACCCAAGCCGTGAAGGAGAATTCGCTGGATATGGGCGTGGCCTTTGACGGGGACGCGGACCGGGCTCTGTTTGTCACCGGCAGCGGAACGTGTCTGGATGGGGACCATGTCCTCTATGCCCTCTCCAGGGACTGGAAAGCCAAGGGGACATTGGCCGGCGGGCAGGTGGTCGGAACCATCATGACCAACCTGGCCCTGGAAAAAGCCCTGATCCGGGAGGGAATCCCCTTGATTCGCACTCCGGTGGGAGACAAGCACGTCCTGCAGGCCATGCAAGCCTCGGGAGCCGTCCTGGGAGGAGAGCCCTCGGGACACATTCTCCTGGGCGACCTGCATACCACCGGAGACGGCCTGCTCACGTCGGTCAAACTGGCTGAGCTGCTGGTTGGCCGCGGCGCGAGCCTGGACGACCTGGTTGCCGGATACCGGCCCTTCCCACAGGTCCTGGACGGGCTCAGGGTGTCCCGCAAGGTCCCCATCGACCAGTCACCCGAACTGTCGCGCCTGATTGGCAACGCTCGAGCGCAACTGTCCGATTCGGGCCGCATGGTGGTCCGCTATTCCGGCACCGAACCTCTGCTGAGAATCATGGCCGAAGGGCGTGAGCCGGCCCAGGTACAGGCAGTGGTGGACAGTCTGAAAGCCGAGGCCTCTCAGTTCTTCAACTCGCTGGAGTAGACACTCCCCTGCCGTCCCCTGCCGTCCCCTTGACAAAGGCCGGTCCCCCCCCTTAGGATGATTGCCAGCAACCTCCCTCAGTTCAACACCCGTTTCAATCCCGTTCCCTGCGTTCCTTGGCGCGGGTGCGCCTGGGGGAGTCTTGATTCATGGCGGTCAACCTCGGTGACCTGCTGGTCAGAGAAAACCTCATCAGCCGGCAACAGCTCCGGAAGGCACTGGAGTACCAGAGGGCCCACGGGGGCCGCCTGGGATATTGCCTGATCCAGTTGGGATGGGTCACCGGCGAGGACATCAGCGCCATCCTGTGCCGCCAGTTCGGCCTGCCTTCCATCAACCTCCCCTTCTTCAAGGTCGACCCCTCGATCGTCAAGCTTATTCCGCCGGAGACGGCCCGGAAATACCAGGTTCTGCCACTGAGTCGGGCAGGCTCGACCTTGACCGTCGCCACCATCGACCCCACCGACATCCTGGCCATGGACGACCTGCAGTTCATGACGGGCTTCACCATCGAGCCGGTGGTGGCCGCCGAGTCCGCCATCCGGGGGGCTATCCGAAAGCACTATGGCGCCGGCCTCGCCCTGGAGCTCAAACAGGGGGGCGCAGGCGCCTCTGTCGAGAGCCGAGCGGCGGCCCGCGACGAGCCCGAAAGGGGCAGGGGCAAACAGGCGCCTGCTGCCGTGGAAGACCTGGGGCAGGCCGCCCGGGAAGCCCCCGTCGTCAAGCTGGTCAACCGGATCCTGTCCAGCGCCCTGAAGCAGGGGGCCAGTGACATCCATATCGAGCCCTACGAGCAGGAGCTGCGGGTGCGCTTTCGCATCGACGGTCTCTTGAGCACCGTCATGACCCCTCCCCTGAGCCAGAAAGACGCCGTGACCTCCAGAATCAAGATCATGGCCAAGCTGGACATCTCGGAAAAGCGCCTGCCGCAGGACGGCCGCATGAAGATTCGACTGACAAAGGAGGGTCGGGTCGGAGACCTCGACCTTCGAGTGTCGGTCCTGCCCACCCTGCATGGTGAAAAGGTGGTTCTGCGGTTGCTCGATCGGGATCGCCTGATGCTGGACATGACCCAACTGGGTTTCGAGCCGGATTCCCTGGGGCGGTTCGAGGCGGCCATCCTGAAACCTTACGGCATGGTCCTGGTGACGGGTCCCACCGGAAGCGGCAAGACCAGCACCCTGTATTCTTCCATCACCCGCCTGAACCGCATGGAAACCAACATCCTGACCGCTGAGGATCCGGTCGAGTTCAACTTGCCGGGGATCAACCAGGTTCAGGTCAAGGAGCAGATCGGATTGACCTTCGCCGCTGCCCTGCGGGCCTTTCTGCGACAGGATCCCAACATCGTGCTGGTGGGCGAGGTGCGCGACCTGGAAACGGCCGAGATCGCAATCAAGGCGGCTCTGACCGGCCACCTGGTGCTCAGCACCCTGCACACCAACGATGCCGCCTCCACCGTCAGCCGCCTCGCCAATATGGGTGTGGAGCCCTTCCTGGTAGCGACCTCGGTCCACTTGATCTGCGCCCAGCGGCTGGTCCGCCGCATCTGCCGCCAATGCAGGCAAGCGGCCGAGCTACCGGTTGAAAGCCTCATCGAAGCGGGGTTCTCTCCTTCCGAAGCCCCGGAGATTCTCACCTATCGAGGCCGGGGTTGCGACGCCTGCAATCACACGGGCTACAAGGGCCGGGTGGGGCTCTTCGAGGTGATGGAGATCGGCGATGTCCTCAGGGAACTCATTCTGAGGGGCGGGACCTCCGCCCAGCTCAAGCAGACTGCCATCCAGGACGGAATGATCACCCTGCGGGCCAGCGGCCTGCAAAAGATCCGCGATGGCGTCACTACCCTGGAAGAAATCCTGCGCGAGACCACCAGGTAGTCTCCGCTTTCCTGTTCGCAACCGGCCGCGGGCCGGTCCGAGGCTTTCCGGGAGGGAATCCCATGCAGACTCCGTGCCTGCCTGATCTGCTCAAGAAAATGACGGAAATGGGCGCCTCCGATCTCCACCTCGCCACCGGTGCTCCTCCCCATGTACGGGTGGACGGACGGCTCCGCCCTCTGAAGGAATTCTCGCCGCTGACGCCCGAGGACACCCGGCGCCTGGCCTACAGCGTGCTGACTGCTGATCAGAAGCAGCACCTGGAAGACCACCTGGAACTCGACTTTTCCTTTGGAATCGCCGGGCTGGCACGGTTTCGAGGCAACTGCTTCAACCAGCGGGGCGCGGTGGGAGCGGTCTTTCGAGGCATCCCCTTCCGGGTCAGGAGCTTCGACGACCTCGGTCTGCCGGTGGTGCTGAAGACATTCTGCCGAAAGTCCCGGGGCCTCATCCTGGTGACGGGCGCCACCGGCAGCGGCAAGTCCACCACCCTGGCGGCCATGATCGACCAGATCAACCACGACCGGCAGGCCCATATCCTGACCGTCGAAGACCCCATCGAGTTTCTGCACGACCACGGGAATTGCCTGGTCAACCAAAGGGAGGTTCACTCCGATACCCAATCTTTTGCCGTGGCCCTGCGGGCGGCCTTGCGCCAGGACCCCGACGTAGTGCTCCTTGGCGAGTTGCGCGACCTGGAGACCATGGAAGCGGCCCTTGGCATCGCCGAGACCGGGCATCTCACCCTGGGAACATTGCATACCCGTTCGGCGGCCTCCACCATCCATCGCGTCATCGACGTCTTTCCCGTCCACCAGCAGCCCCAGATTCGCGCCCAGCTCGCGCTGGTCTTGGAGGGAATCGTCTGCCAGGCCCTTCTCCCCCGGGCCACCCGTTCGGGCCGGGCGCTCGCCATGGAGGTCATGGTTCCCAATGCGGCCATCCGCAACCTGATCCGGGAGGACAAGGTGCATCAACTGGATTCGGCCATGCAGATGGGCCGGGGAAAGTATGGAATGCAGACCTTCAACCAATCCTTGGCCGCTCTGTTCCTGTCCGGACTGATCAAACGCGATACGGCCCTGGAATACTCGATCAATCCTGAGGAGTTGCGCCAGATGTTGGCCCGCATTTCTCACCAGGGGGCGTGATCATGGCGCAGGAATACCTCTATCGCGGAAAATCCCGTGCAGGAACCGACGTACGCGGCCAGCGCCGGGCAGCCTCCAGGCAGGCGTTGACCCATATGCTGCGAAGAGAAGGGATCATGCCCGTGATGATCAAGGAAAAAGGCAGGCGACGCCTCTTTCCCCGAAGCGGAGGACGAGTCAGGCCCAAGGAACTTGCGGTTTTCACCCGACAACTCTCGGTCATGATCGATGCCGGCCTGCCTCTGGTGCAGTGCCTGGAATCCTTGGGACAACAGCAGGAAAACAGCGCCTTCCAAAGGGTGTTGCAGGCAGTGCGGGAGGACGTCGAGAACGGGGCTCCCCTGGCTTCGGCACTGGAACGACACCCCAGGGTCTTCGATTCCCTTTACAGCAGCATGGTGGCCGCGGGAGAGGCCGGAGGCATCCTGGACACCATTCTCCAGAGGCTGTCCACCTACATTGAGAAGGCGGTCAAGTTGAAGCGCGCCGTGTTGTCCGCCATGGTTTATCCGGCGGTTGTCCTGGCCGTCGCCCTGGCGATCGTGCTTCTGATCCTGTGGAAGGTGGTGCCGATGTTCACCACCCTCTTCACCAGCCTCCAGGCAGAGCTGCCCTGGCCGACCCAGGTGGTGATAGCCACCAGCCGACTGGTGGGCCATTCCCTTCCTTTCCTCATGCTCGGCGCCTTCGGGCTCGGCTACATCGTCAGGCGTTACTACGCGACCCCGGGCGGACGCCATGCCATAGACCGGGCCCTGCTGAAGATTCCCATCCTGGGCGGAGTGATGCGCAAGATCGCCATTTCCAGGTTCTCCAGAACCCTGGCCACGCTCCTCTCCGGCGGAGTGCCGATCCTGGAATCTCTGGCCATTACCGCCGGAACGGCAGGCAACGCGGTGGTGGAGGAAGCCGTCCTCAAGACTCGCGGCGCCGTCCGGGATGGGAAGTCCATGGCCGAGACCCTCCGGAATTCCTGGATATTTCCTCCCATCGTCACGCAGATGGTGGGGGTGGGAGAGCAGACGGGAGCCCTGGACGCCATGCTGACCAAGCTGGCCGAGTTCTATGAAGACGAGGTTGACGCAGCCGTATCCGATCTTTTGACCGCCCTGGAGCCTATGCTGATCCTGCTGTTGGGGCTGCTGGTCGGCGGGATCGTCATTTCCATGTACCTGCCGCTTTTCTCGCTGATCTCCAAGCTGTCGGTGTTGTAGGATGTTGAGAAATTCGGATTTGTCGTTGACACGGCACCTATCGTCCTATATCAACTCGGAATCCCTCGCTGAGAACCGCCGGAAACTCATGTTCTTCACGCTACTGATCATCACTTTCCTGATCGCCTTGGCGGCATCCCATGGCGTGGTGCGACTTTTTGACCGGCCCATAGCCTCAATTCTCAATCGCATCGTAGCCGAGGATCTCGGTGGGGCATGGCACCGCTACATCAAGTTCGCGGCCTACGTTGTCGGCATTTCGTCTGGCGTTCGCATCCACCAGTTGGAGAGGTATATCTCGGCACCCCAGAAAGACAAAGAGATTCTGGTCCTTACGTCGGAGCGCTGGACGCTGGAGGTCTATCGGACCATCATCGAGACGCTCCAAGGCATTGCCTGGATGCTCCTTGTGGTCTTTGTGGTGGCGCTGGTGGCGTACGTATTTGCGAAGGGCTTTGAGTTGAAGCAGTTCCGATCAAAATCTTGACAGTCTGGGTGGTTTCCGTATACTTTCGCATCCGTTGTAATGTTTTTAGGGATTTGAGATTGCAAGCATGTCGAAAATGAGGTTGCTCCCCTTGGCGGTCCGATTGTCTGCAGGCTCCCCTTTTTTTCGAGGCTTCTTCAAGTTGTAAAAACATCTACGACACCTCCCCCATGATGCGAAAGGAGTCTCGAAGTCCATGAGTAGAGAGACCGGAAGAGTCAAGTGGTTCAACAACTCCAAGGGTTACGGCTTTATCGAGCGCAGTCAGGGCGGTGACGTCTTCGTCCACCACACTGCGATTCAGGCCGAGGGCTACCGCACCCTGGAAGAAGGACAGTCGGTGGAATTCACGGTTGTGCAGGGACCCAAGGGTCTGCAGGCACAGGAAGTGGTCAAATCCGACGAAGAAGAGACGGCCATATAGACAGGTTTCCGTCACGACGTTCGTTTCCCGGCCCTGAAGCTGGTCCAGCTTCAGGGCGTTTTATTTTGGGTGGACCTTGCGGGCACCCAGTGTCCCCCACTCCTGCGCGAGGGATCCGGCCTCGTTTCTCATTGCCTGCTTCGACTCCGTAGCCGCGGCTGTTCCTCAATTCCCCGTAGCCAAGAATCCCGATCCTAACGAGTCTTTCGTGTTGGCGCCGAATCTATCCGAGATCGACGACCTGAACCGCCTGCAGCGGGAGATCCCCGATTGCCGCCTGTGCCCTCGGTTGAATGTCTGGCGAGAGCAGACCGCCCGGGAAAAGGTGGCCAGGTTCCGGCACTGGGACTATTGGGGCCGGCCGGTGCCCAGCTTCGGGCAGGAAGACGCCCGCCTGTTGGTGGTCGGACTGGCTCCGGCCGCTCACGGGGCCAACCGAACCGGCCGCATGTTTACCGGGGACCGAAGCGGAGAGTGGCTCTATGGCGCCCTCCATCGACACGGCTTCGCCAGCCACCCCGAATCCACCCACCGCCAGGATCCGCTGAAACTGATCGACTGCTACATCACCGCCGTCATCCATTGCGCGCCTCCGTCCAACAAGCCCAGCCCGCAGGAGATCCGGAATTGTCGTCCATACCTGCAATTCGAATGGGAGCGGTTGAACAGGGTGCGGGTGGTGCTGGCGTTGGGCCGAATCGCCTTCGATAACGCCTGGGACCTCCACCGCGGAAACAGCCGCGCCAAGCGTCCCCGCTTCAGCCATGGCCTCGAGGTCCCCCTGGCGGGTGACCGCCTGCTGCTGGCTTCCTTTCACCCCAGCCAGCAGAACACCTTTACCGGAAGGCTCACTCAGCCCATGTTCGATTCCGTCTTCCGGAGAATTCGGCAGGTGATCGACGCCCGCTGAGGTGGCCAGGTGATAGAATGGCCAGGTTTCTCCTCAAACCGCCAACCTGAAGCTGACCCTCCCAGGGAGATGGAGCCTTGAAGAAAAATTCGCTCGACGACCAAAAACTGCCGCGGCGGTCTCTGCTCAAGGGCACTGCCGGAATGATCGGGTTGGGTGCGGCCCAGTCGGCCGGATCGGGAGGCGCTCCCTCCGCGGCCGCCGCCTCTCCTCCGAAACCCCGGAGAGCACGTGCCCGGGAACTGATGCGCATCACCAGGCTGGAGACCTTTCTGGTGAAGCCCCGCTGGCTGTTCCTGAAGATCCATACCAACGCGGGAATCACCGGCTGGGGAGAGCCGATCCTGGAGGGCCGGGCCCGGACCTGCGCCACCGCCGTCCAGGAGTTGGAATCCTACCTGGTCGGCAAGGATCCGCGGGCGGTGGCCCACCACTGGCAGGCAATCTACCGCCACGCGTTCTATCGCGGAGGCCCGATTCTCACCAGCGCGCTGAGCGGCATCGATCAGGCGCTTTGGGACATCAAGGGCAAGGCACTGCAGGTCCCCGTCTACGAGTTGCTGGGAGGTCCGACCCGGGAGCGGATTCGAGTGTATGCCCATGCCGGTTCGCCGGAGGCAGTGAAGGACAAGATGCAGCAGGGGTTTACGGCCTTCAAGACGGGACCGGCCAAGAAACGTCCTGCCCGCCCGGTGGAAACCCCGCAATTCGTGGAGTTCGCGGCCGAGAAGTTCGCCGAGTTGCGCCAAGCCGCCGGACCGGAAGGAGATATCGGCATCGACTTTCACGGGGCCGTTTCCCCCCAGACGGCCAAACTGCTTATCAAGGCGCTGGAACCCTACCAGCCCATGTTCATCGAGGAGCCGGTCAACTGCCAGAACGTGGAGGTCATGGCCGATATCGCCAGGGGCACCCACCTGCCCATCGCCACCGGCGAGCGCATTTTCACCAAGTGGGGCTTCAGGGAAATTCTGGAGAAGGGGGCGGCCTCGATCCTGCAACCCGACCTGTGCCATGCCGGCGGTATAACCGAGGTTCGCCTGATTGCGGGAATGGCCGAGGCCCACTATGCCACGCTGGCCCCCCACAACCCCCTGGGACCTGTTTCGCTGGCCGCCGGACTGCAAATCGCGGCCTCGATTCCCAATTTTCTTTGCCAGGAACAGGTGAGCCTGGGAGAGGGCTATCTGAAGAAACCCTTCCAGGTCAAGGAGGGCTACATCGACCTGCCGACGGGAGCGGGGCTGGGGATCGAAATCGACGAGGAGGCCCTGGCCTCAAAGATCGGCCATGACTGGCACAATCCGGAAACCTACGACGCCGACGACGGCTCGGTAGTGGACTGGTAGGGGAATCCGCCTATCTCACAAACAGCATGTCCCGATAGTTGGGCAGCGGCCAGAGATCGTCCGGGATCACCTTCTCCATCCGGTCGGCCACCTCGCGCACCGCGTTCATCGCGGGAATCACGTTGTTGCGCATGTGGACCACCTTCGACGACACCTCGTCGCCCCCGAGTTCCTCGTTCTGGGCGTCGAGCTCGTCCAGCGCCTCCGTCAGTTGGTCGATGAGGCCCGAAACGCGCTCGATGTTGCCGTCGAGGCCACTCGTTCCAACCCCCGCCGCCTGCGTTCCACCCCGAGCCGAAACCAGTTGATTCAGGTAGGTGACCGCCGCCGGCAGGACCAGGCAGCGTGCCATGTGCGCGGCCGTCTCGCCTTCGATGTTGATCTTGATGAAGTACTGCTCGGTCAGCACCTCCAGCCGAGCCTCGAGCTCGCGGGGCGTCATGACCCCGTACTTGTCGAAGAGACGCTCGTTCTTGGGCGAAGCGAGCGCGGGAAGCGCCTGCACCGTATTCCCCGTATTGAGCAGTCCGCGCCGCTCGGCCTCCTCCACCCACTCGGGAGCGTAGTTGTCGCCGTTGAAGATGATCCGCTTGAACGACGGGATCTCGTTGGAGAGCAGCTTCCAAAGCGCCGTCTCGACGGACACCCCGGACTCGACCACCGCTTCAAGCACGTCGCCCCAGAGGTCGATTGACTCGGCCACGATCGTGTTGAGAACCGTGGCCGGCAGCGAAATACTCGCCGACGAACCCACCGCGCGGAACTCGAACTTGTTCCCGGTAAAGGCGAAGGGGGATGTGCGGTTGCGGTCCCCGAAGTGGCGCGGCAGGTCGGGCAGCACCGAGACGCCCAGGCCGAGGAGGCTATCCCGTTCCTTCTCCTCCGCCGAACCCGACTCCTCGATCTGCTCGAAGATGTCCTGCAACTGGTCGCCCAGGAAGACCGAGATGATCGAGGGCGGGGCTTCGTTGGCGCCCAGGCGGTGGTCGTTCCCCGCGCTGGAAACGCATGCCAGCAGCAGATCCTGGTGCTTCTCCACCGCGCTCATGACCGCGGTGCAGAAGAAGAGGAACATCAGGTTGTCGTGAGGAGTGTCCCCCGGGTCCATCAGGTTTCGGCCCGCGGTCCCGAAGGACCAGTTGAGGTGTTTGCCGCTCCCGTTGATCCCCTGGAAGGGCTTCTCGTGCAGCAGGCACACCAGGCCATAGTCGCGCGCGTTCCGCTCCAGGATCCGCATCATCACCTGTTGATGGTCGGACGCCACGTTGGCGTTCTCGTAAACCGGCGCCACTTCGTACTGCCCCGGCGCCACCTCGTTGTGGCGCGTCTTCATCGGAACACCCAGCCGGTAAAGGTCCAACTCCACCGACTGGATGTAGGCCAGCACCCGATCATGGATTGAACCGAAGTAGTGGTCGTCGAGTTCCTGTCCCCTCGGCGGCTTGGCTCCGAAGAGGCTGCGGCCGCAAGTCATCAGGTCCGGGCGGCGATAATAGAACTCGCGGTCCACCAGGAAAAACTCCTGCTCGGGACCCAGACTGGCCGTGACCCGTCCGGCTTCCACGCCGAAGATCTTGAGCGCCCGGCGCGTGACCCGGTCAAGCGCGTCCATCGACCGTAGCAGGGGAATCTTGGCGTCCAGACTTTCACCCGCCCAACTGGAGAAGGCAGTCGGAATGCAGAGGTAGGTGGCCGACTCGCCGCCCAGAATGAAGGCCGGCGAGGTCGGATCCCAAGCCGTATAGCCGCGGGCCTCGAAGGTGGCGCGGAGCCCCCCCGAGGGAAACGAAGATGCGTCGGGCTCACCCTGAACGAGCTCGTCACCCCCGAAGTCGGTAATCGCGCGCCCGTCGCGATCGACCTTCAGAAAGGAGTCGTGCTTCTCCGCGGTGCTCCCCGTAAGCGGCTGGAACCAATGAGTATAGTGGGTGGCGCCCCGTGAAAGGGCCCAGTCCTTCATGGCGGCGGCAATCGTGTCTGCACTCCTGATGTCGAGCTTTTCGGCGTGCTCAATGGTCCTGACAAGCTGCTTGAAGACGTTTTCCGGCAGCCGTGCGCGCATCTCCTTCATTCCGAAGGTGTCTTCCCCGAAGATTCGCGGGAGGAGGTCGCGGTCGCCCGAGCGGGTTTCCGATCTGCCGCTCCAGGTATTCACTGCGCTGACGGATTCGAAGCGTTTCTGTGTCATCTCGGGGTATCCTTAGTTCTTTTATGTTTGGGGCTATCCGAAAGCGGCGGCCGCACCCCGGGACGGGAACCAATTCGGCCGCATCCAGTTAACGCACACCCACACAGGCGATGCGAATGGTTGGCTGCATTTTCGAGATTTTCCAGTGAGGAGAGCACGAGATCTCCCAATCGACCGAAAATCTCTTCCCCTGGTCTTTGAACCGCAGCTCGAACGAATTTTACCGCATCAGTTGTCTTGTTTTCGACTTTTGTGAAAAATCAGAAGCCTCTGGGAGAATGTTCAGCACATAGTATTCACCCAACAATTCCGTTTCCCCGGATCCGCTTCAACCCCGACTCGAACCCTACCCGTTATCCGGCCGGCGGAGCCTGGCGATCTTCTCCCGCCAGGATCGCAGCCGCTGTCGGATGACCTCCTCGAATCCCTCCCCCGAAGGCCGGAAATAGCTTCGGTCCTTCAGCGATTCCGGAAGGCAGCTCATGGCGGTCAACCGATCGGCAAAATCGTGAGCGTACTGGTAGCCTTTGCCATAGCCCAGATTCTTCATGAGCCGGGTGGGGGCATTGCGCAGGTGCAGGGGGACCGGCTCGGCAAGGGTGTGCTTCACGTCCGCAACGGCCGCGGCGTAGGCCTTGTCCAGAGCATTGGATTTGGGAGCGGTGGCCAGGTAGACGGCCGCCTGGGCCAAGGCCAGGGTCCCCTCCGGAAGACCGATGAAGTGGAAGGCTTCCTTGGCCTGCACGGCCACGGTCAGGGCGTGAGGGTCCGCCATGCCAACGTCCTCGGAGGCAAAGCGGACCAGTCGCCTGGCGACGTACAGCGGGTCCTCTCCGGCCTCCAGCATGCGGGCCAACCAGTAGATTGCAGCGTCCGGGTCGCTGTTGCGAAGCGACTTGTGCAGCGCCGAAATGAGGTTGTAGTGTTCCTCGCCGGCCTTGTCGTAGAGAAGCACCCGCCGCTGCATCGCGTCTCTGACCAGTTGCTCGCTGATCCTTTTCCGGCCGGCTTCCTCGGCCGGAGCCATCTGAACGGCAATCTCCAGGGTGTTGTAGGCCACCCGGGCGTCTCCATTGGCGAAGTCGGCGATGATGGCCAGGTGGGCGTCCTCAATCTCGACCGGGTCGGTCCCCATCCCACGCTCCCGATCCCTCAGAGACCGCCGAAGCAGTTGAACCACCTCCCCGGATGACAGCGGTTCCAGTTGGTAGACCTTGCAACGGGAGAGCAGGGCGGGATTAACCTCGAAGGAAGGATTCTCGGTGGTGGCGCCGATCAGGACAATGGCCCCGGTTTCGACAAAGGGGAGAAAAGCATCCTGCTGGGCCTTGTTGAAACGGTGAATCTCGTCGATGAACAGCAGGGTCCGGCGTCCGGAACGCCGGTTCCGTTCCGCCTCCTGCATCACCGAGCGGATCTCCTTGATTCCCGAAAGGACCGCGCTGAAGGGGACGAAGTCCATCCGGGTGCCCTGGGCGATGATGCGGGCCAAGGTGGTCTTGCCGGTACCCGGAGGGCCCCAGAGAATCAGGGAACCGATGCGGTCCTTTTCCAGAAGCAGGCGCACCGGCTTGCCGGGCCCGACCAGGTGTTGCTGGCCCACGAAGCCCTCCAGCCGGGTGGGCCGCATCCTGTCGGCCAGAGGAGCCGCCTGGCCCGTCGAGCCCTGACCGGGCGAGGCAAATTCGGGAAAGAGATTCATCGTGCTCATGCTACATTGGCTGATCCGGGCCTGTCGATTGGGTGAAGACTCCGCGACAATCTCTCTGCCTGGCGGCCTCGCACAAGACGATGGCGGCTGCGACCGCCACATTGAGCGAATCGACCCCTTCGGCAGTGGGCACGCGGACCTCGGCATCGAAGGCGCCCAAACCCGGCGGGATTCCGCCACCCTCGCTCCCTACCACCAGGGCTAGGCCGCCCCGGTAGTCGGCCTGCCGGAAGTCGGTTGTTCCGTCGGGCATGGCCGCCATCAAGCGGACCCGGTTCCGGCGCAGCCGTGGGGCCAGGGATGCAGGGGCCAACGGGCCGGCAACGGGAAGTCGGAAGAGGGACCCGGCGGAAGCGCGAACGGCCTTCGGGTTGAGAGGGCTGACGGTGCGGGTGGTGAGCAATAGCGCAGCGGCCCCGAAGGACTCGGCCGAGCGGGCCAAAGTTCCCAGGTTGCCGGGGTCCTGCACCTGGTGGGCCACCAGCAGCAACGGCTCGCTGGTCAACAGGGAATCCAGCGGAGCGGCAGGGATGCGCACCACGGCCAGGATCCCCTGGCTGGTCACGGTATCGGACACGGAGTGAAACAGTCTGTCCGAGACCACGCAGAGCTCGGCCCCTGCCGTTCCGGACCGGTTTTCTTCCCTGAAGGCAGCCAGCTTGCTGGAGGCCACCAGGATCTCCTGGACTTCGAGACCGCTGCGGCAGGCTTCCTGCACCAGCTTGGGTCCTTCCACCACAGCCAGGGCTTGACCATCCAGGGAAGAGCGGCGCATCAGCGCCCTCAGCCGCTGGATCCTTCGATTGGAGGACGAGGTGATGGTTTCAGGCCTCATCGATGGTCCTCGCCAAGAAAACCGGTACAGCCCAAGGCGTCATCCAGGGGTGGCTGGAGAATGAATTCCGGGGCGCCGTTGGCCAGAATGAAGACCCTTCGGCGCCCCTCCCCACCCGGAGCGTCCGGACCTCTGCGGCCGCGTTGACCCACCCGGGTGTTTATGTTAGTTTCAGCGTGATGCTAACGCAAAGAATCAAACTTCAGGGAGCTGGCGCGGACCAGACCGCGCTCGAGACCGCCTCGGCAGCGATTCTCGACGGCAACCTGATCGCCCTCCCGACCGAAACCTACTATGCGCTGTCCGCGGACCTCTATAACCTGCGAGCCGTGGAGCGAATCTTTCAAATCAAGGGAAGGCCCGACTGGAAAGCCTTGCTGGTGCTGATCGATTCAGTGGATCAGGCCGAAGTCATCAGCGACAACATTCCACCCGTGTTCTACGAAATCGCAGACCGCTATTGGCCCGGCCCGCTTACCCTCATTCTTCCGGCAGCCAAGAGGGTTCCCCTGAAGGTGACCGGAGGAACGGGAACGGTGGGAATGCGGATTCCAAACCAACCCTTCACCCGGAGAGTCATCGACAGGGTTCGCCTGCCCATCATCGGCACCAGCGCCAACCTGTCCGGACATCCCTCCTGTTCCACGGCGGAAGACGTGTTGAGCCAGCTTGGGGGCAAGATCGAGCTGGTGGTGGACGCCGGCGATTCTCCGGGCACGGCTGCTTCGACCGTTCTCGACCTGACCTCGAAACCGGCCCGAGTGGTTCGGGAGGGGGCGATCCCCAACGAAGTCCTGGCGGAATACCTCTCCCGATAGAGCCATGAAACCCCGACGGAAGCGGTTTGCGTTCAAGGTCATTGCCGGTTATCTCCCCCTTGCCATACTGGTCTATGCCCTGGCGATCTACGCTCTGGTTCGGACCGAGGCCAACCGGGACGACGCCCGGCCGGCCGGCCGCATCATCGTCTTCGGCGCCGCCCAGTACAACGGCCGGCCCTCGCCGGTCTTCCGGGCACGGCTGGATCATGGCGTGGAGCTTTTCAAGAGGAAGCTCTCAACCCGGATCATCACCACGGGCGGATATGGAATGGACCCTCGCTTTACCGAGGCAGAGGTCGGCAAGGCCTATCTCATCCAGCACGGAGTCCCCGAGGACAGCATTGAAATGGAAGCCAGCGGGCTGACCACGCTGGCCAGCATTCAGCAGATCGTGGGGGTCTTGCGTCGTCAGGGAATCCGGCAGGTGGTGGTGGTCAGCGACGGGTTCCACCTCTTTCGGATCAAGCAGATCTTCCGGGACCGCCAGGTCATCGTCTTTGGATCTCCCGTCCCCAACAGTCCCATCGAGTCGAACTGGAAGCGCCGCCTGCAGGCTTCGCTGCGGGAGGTGGTGGGATACACCGTCTACGCGGCCCGTGAAAAGCTCCACCTACCCATACCGGCCGGGGCCTGACCTGAAACACCCCTGTTTTGCCCCTTATGAGCCGCCCCGTCGTACGGGACGGTGGCGCGGCCAGGTGAAAAGTGAAGAGTGGAGAGTGGAGAGTGGAGAGTGAAGAGTGAAGAGCTTGTTGATCGGCACGCAATGCATCATGTCGGCATCGGCGCGGTCCTTGCAATAAGCGCAGTCAGGTCATCAGGGGCTTGCCTGTTCCCGAAACCCTGGTCTGACAACTCTTCACTCTCCACTCTCCACTGAACTGCCCTCAGCCGGAGGTTCCGCCGGCAGCATCCGCACGCTGGTTCCGAAACGCCGGTAGTCGGAGAACTCCCCGGTCATCCTCATGTTGAGTCCCTTGAACAGAAAGATCCGGCCGTTCATGGTGAGCTCGAACCGCCGCGGGAACCAGACGTCGTCCCGCACTTTCTCCTGCCGCACCCACAGGGTCGATCCCTTGTACAGCCTGGCCACCAGGCCGCCGGCAACCTTCACGGGCTTGATGAACTCCATCTCGACCTGACTCAACTGCAGGTCCTGCTTGTCGATCCAGACCCGGCCCCGAAGCTTGTCCAGAATCCACAAATGCTTCTCGGCGGGCTGGTATTTTTCGCGGGGCAGCAGCTCCAACACGGCCACGGGTCGGCCATTCAGCACTTCCTCGCCCCGATAGTGAAAATGAAAGGCCCGGACCGCCTCCTCCCAGAAGAGGGCTTCCTTGCGGCGCCTCTCGGCATTCTTGCGCTCCAGCCTGGATCGGCCCGCCGGAGAAAGGTTCCTCTGGCGGCGTAGCCGGGCTTCGGCCTTCTTCTCCTGCTTGCGGGCCTCCTTCTCCGAAAGGGGTTGGCCGTTCCTGCGGATCAGCTTTCGGTAAACCCCGTCGTCGAGGGGAATCACCTCGTAGGTGGAAGAGGTTCTTTTCTTTTCGCGGCCCCTCCGGTCGAGTATGATTCTGTGCCTTTGCAGCCGGTAGAGATAACCCATCTCCCGAAATCTGTTCTTGCGTTCGTTCTCGGCTACCTGGGCGACGAACCGGCGCAGGTCGGCCTCCCGGTTCAAATCAACCGCTGCAAGCAGGATCGGGTTGGCCAGCAGGACCATCAGAACAGTCTTGAACACGTTGCCCTCCAAGGATCGTCCAACCCCATTATGCCACGGGTGGCGCACCCCGGATGAGCCTCCCGGCAGCCGGCAACCCGGCCCAGCGGGAACCCCTCCATGAACCAACGGACCTTGATCCTCGATGTGCCGCCGGATTTCAGTTTCTGGCGGACCGTGCTGAGCCACGGCTGGTGCACGCTGCAGCCCTTCTTTCTGGATCGGCCCGGACGCCGGCTGCAGCGGGTTCTGCAGCTCGCCTCCCAGCCGGCTCTGGCCGAGATGCGGGAACAAAAGGACGGCAGAGTCCGAGTGCGGGTGTGCTCGCCGAGCCCGCTCGACGGCCGGGACCGCGAGGCGGCCAAGGCGGCCGTGGACCACATGCTGCGGTTGCGGGAGTCTCTGGCGGAGTTCCATCGCGAGCTGGCCCGGCGGGACCGCCGGGGACAGTTCGCCTGGGTCCCCCGGGCCAAGTCAGGGCGCTTGCTGAGAGCGCCCTCCTTCTTCGAGGACATGGTCAAGATGATCTGCACCACCAACTGCTCCTGGAAGGCCACCCAGCGCATGGTCACCGGGATGGTTCAGAAGCTGGGGACACGGCTGGATTCCGACTACTGCTGCTTTCCCAGTCCCGAGCAACTGGCGGGGGCCACTGACCAGTTCCTGAGACGGGAGATTGGCTGCGGGTACCGCGGCGGCTATCTCATCGAGTTGGCCGAGCGGGTGGCCACGGGCAGGCTTCCGAGCGGGGACTGGGCAGATCTGACCGGGGAGGCTGCCCACGGCCGCCTGATGGCCACCAAGGGCATCGGTCCCTATGCCGCCGGCAATCTGCTGAAACTGGTGGGCCACTACGACCACCTGAGCCTGGACAGTTGGATTCGACCCAGGTTTGCAGCCGTCTATGGGCTGAACAAGGTCCCCAAGGACTCTGCCATTCACAGGCACTACCGGCGTTTCGGCCGCTGGCAGGGACTGGTGCTCTGGCTGGATCTGACACGGGACTGGTTCGAGGAGGGGGATCCGTAGCCTCACTGATGCAGGGACTTGCCCGGAAGCCGGCTAACGGGACCCCGGCCCGAGAATTGCCCGGTGTGCCGGCCCGGGTATAATGGAACATTCCGCAGAGGACACTGGCGGCTCGAAGGGCGGCTCAGCCGCCAGAGGATGCCGGAACCCGGGATTCTCCGAGGAAACATGCTGCCTTTGGCACTGGTAAGTCAATTCAAGGACCAATGCGTCCTGATCGCCGGCGACACCCACATCGACCGTGAAGTCTACGGGGATGTGCACCGCCTGGCTCCCGAGGGCCCTGTTCCGGTGCTGCAGATCACCTCGAAGCGAGCCATCCCCGGGGGGGCCGCCAATGTCGCCAGAAACATCGCCAGGCTGGGCGGCCGGGCGGCTCTCTACGGCTTCTTCGAAGGGGACGAGGCCAGCCGGGAGATTCTGAGTGAACTTCGAACGGAGGGCGTTCAGGTACTGAGCGCCCCACCGACTTCTCCCTTCCGCTTGCCGGAGCGGAGTCGTTTTTTCGCCTCCAACCACCAGCTCATCCAGATCCTTCAACGACCGGGCACCGACCGTTACGCCGAATCGCTGACCCCGCTCGGCGAGTTCGCGGCCGGGCTCCCCAGCCGTCCCCGGACGGTGGTGGTCTACGATCAGGGCTACGGCCTGGTGACACGGGCGCTTCTGGATTCGGTGGAAGCCTTGGCGCGGGACCAGGGGCTGAAGGTCGTCATCGACGCCCATCCCGAGCATGTCTCCCGGTATCCCCGGGCCGATCTCTTCACCTTCAATGCCAGGGAAGTCGAGGCAGCGGCTGCTCAACTGGGGCAGCCCGACTGCGGCCTGGAGCGAGCGGGCCGGCAGGTTGCCGAACGCCTGGGCTCGGATGTCCTGGTGACCCGGGGAAGCCGGGGGATGACCCTCTTCCCCGCTTCTGGCGCCCGGCACACGCTTCCCGCCGACCCGGTGCCCCTGGCGGACCGGGCCGGAGCCGGCGACAGCGTGACCGCGGTCTTGTCCCTGTGCCTTTCGGCCGGCGCCGACCTGAAATCGGCGGCCGCCCTGGCCAACAAGGCCGCGGCCACCGTCGTCTCCAAACCCGGCATCGCCTACCTGAATCCGGAAGAGCTGCTGAATGTCTTTCACCCCCAGATCAGCAGCCTGCTGCGCGAGAGTGTCACGGTGAAGCAGCGCCTGATCACCGAACAACTCCCGGAGATCGAAAGGGTGGTGAGGGCCATCATTCAAACCTACCGCGACCACAAGACCGTCTATGCCTTCGGCAACGGGGGGAGCGCCGCCGACGCCAACCACTTCATCACAGAACTGGTGGGCCGTTTCCGCATCGAGCGCAAGGGGCTACCGGCCTTCTCCTTCTCCACCAACGAGATCCTGATGACCTCCATCGCCAATGACTACGGGTATGAAAGTACTTTCACCCGCCAGGTGGATACCTTCGTCAAGCCCAGAGACCTGGTGGTGGCCTTTTCGACCAGTGGAAAATCGGAGAATGTGGTGCGGGCCATCCAGTTGGCCAAGGAAAAGGGAGCCACCACGGTGGGCTTTACCGGATCCTCCGCCGGGAGCTTCCCGGGACTCTGCGATCTCTGCATTCGGGTGCCTTCGGACAACACCCCCCGAATCCAGGAATCCCACCTGGTGGTGGTCCATATCATCTGTGAGCTGCTGGAGACGGAGTTGGCCCTGACGGATTCAATGGAAGGCGCCACGGTTCCGGCCCGGTCTTCGGACCAAAACCCCCATGGAAGCACGAGTCAAGAGTAGCCTGCAGTGCATTCGGCGGATTGCCGGCGTACGGGTGCTGGTGGTCGGCGACGTCATGCTGGACACCTACCTCAACTGCCGGGCCCTGGGTGTGGCCGACGAAGCCCCCGTCCCCCTGTTGGAGATCCACAGCCAGTCCCGGGCCCTGGGGGGAGCCGCCAACGTGGCTCGCAACCTGGCCCGGCTGGGGGCACGCACCGCGTTGGTGGGGCTGGTGGGGGCCGATTCCCAGGGAGAGGTCGTCAGAGAGCTGCTGCGGGAATCGGGCGTGGACGGGCTGCTGCCGGAGACTCAACGACCCACCACTCTCAAGACCCGGGTGCTGTCTGGAGATCACTATTATCTTCGGCTGGACGAAGAGCAAATCGCCCCTCCGACCGAGGCCGAGCGGGCAGCCCTGGCTTCCCAGATCGAAACCCGATTGAACGAGGCCGATATGCTGGTGGTCTCCGACTACGACAAGGGGTTGCTCTCGCCCGATCTGGTCGAGCGCATCGAGGGTTTGGCCCATGAACGCGGCTGCCGGATCGTGGCCGACCTCAAGCCCGCAAACGCCCTGACCTGGCGCCACCTGGACCTGGTCACCCCCAACTGGAGCGAAGCCCGCTCCCTTTGCGCCCTGCTCGACCCCGGAAAGGAGCCGGGCGAGGACGCCCGAACCATCGCCGAAGCCCTCAGATCCAAGCTGGACTGCGCCGTGGTCCTGAAGATGGGAACACAGGGCATGCTGGTTGCGCCTTCCTCCGGCCCCCCGACCCGCCTGGAAGCCCTCTGCCGCTCCCCGATCGAGGTCTCGGGCGCCGGCGACACGGTGCTGGCCACGCTGGCTGCCACCCTGTCCCAGGGCGCCGATCTGCACGAGGCCGCCTGGCTGGCCAACCTGGCGGCATCCATCTCCGTTTCCAATCCCGGCACCCACGCCGTCTCGGCCGCCGAACTGACGGAGGCAGTTACTCGAATGGCGTTGCCCTCCTGAGCCTCACAGAGTCGCGGACCGAATCGCGAGTACCACTTTGGGGATCAGTTGAGGTTGAACACAGGATCAGAATGAACCAGATCACCGCACGCGTGCCCGATTCCCTCAATGAAGCGCTGGACGCTGCCGCCGTGGAGTTGAAGCGAAGCCGCTCCGACATTGTTCGTCAAGCATTGGAACGATATCTGGAGGACTTGGACGACCTCACCGTAGCCCTCGAACGACTGCGCGACCCCGCCGATCCGGAATTGGACTGGGATCCGGTCAAGCATAAGCTACTCGCCTCGGATTAAGCGGAGCACGGCCAAGGAACCGGCGTGAATTCCGCAGAGCCCAGTCTTTACCTGTGCAGGGACCATTCGCTCCCCAGGAGTCCAAACTCGGGGTCTCAAAAAAGGCACAACGTGCCTGAGACCAGCAGAAAGACCGCCACCCACCTCCGAAACACCTTCTCCCCCACGCGAAGATGGACAAAGTGACCCAACAGGGTCGCCGCCACCAGAGCCGGCAGCAGGCTCAGAGCCAACTGCAGCCCCTGAAAGTCCAGCAGACCCTGGTGGGCATACAATCCGAGCCTCCAGGCGTATTCAACGGCAAACAGTACGATCAGCGTCGCCCGAAATGCTGCCTTGTCCAGGGCCTGGCTTGAGAGGAAGGCCACGTAGGCCGGACCGCTGGTTCCGAACATGCCTCCCAGCAATCCTCCCGCAAACCCCGCCGCCAGCCCCCATCGGCTGGACATTACCGCCCGTGAGGGCGTATTTCGCAGGAAGAACAAGCCGACCCCAATGACAGCGGCGCCCAGGATGATCTCCATAGGCCGGTTGGCCCAGGAGGCCAGCAAAAAGACTCCCACAAGGCTGCCCGGGACCGCCCCGCCCAACAGCCGCAACAGGTTGGCCCGGTCGACCCTGCGAATGGCGCCGGGCACCAGCAAGATGCTCAGAGCCACCTCCAGAACCGATTCGACAGGAACGATGAACTTCAGGGGAAAGAACAGAGCCAGCAGGGGGATACTGAGCAATGCCCCTCCGAACCCGGAAAGGGATCGGAAGAAAAAAGCAAACAGGATGATGGCCTGAGCAGCCAACAGGGATGGATTCATGGAATTGAGGGTTTTAAGCCCTCTTCGACCGAGTAGCGCCTCGCAAATACTACCAACGGAAAGTTATAGCCGCTCGCGTCATCCGTGTCTTCGCTATAATTCGCCGTTGTGCAGACACCGCTGAGCAAAATTGCTTGCCGTCCAGAGGCAAGTCCTTGCGGAAACGCAACGACTACACGACAGCTACCCTCTCCACAGATCTAGGCGCTGAGAGCTCGACATGGCCGGCCAACTGTTCACCCATTACTTCGTCACCGAAGGGATCCGGTCCACGAGCGATTGGCAAAGCCTCATCAGTCAATCGGGCACGTTCGAAGCCTTCAGGGACGGGGTTCAACAGTATTACGAGGGACTGAGCCATGCCCAAGATCCCAACGAAGCCCAAACAGAGCAAGATCTAATCCGTCCCGTTCTTGGCCTGTTGGGATGGACCGATTTCCTGCCGCAACAAGCGACAACCGGTCACGAGGACATCCCGGATCACCTGCTATTCCTGGATGCCGCCTCTAAGGGACGCGCTACCGCAACAAGCAGCGCCAGAGATCGATTCCGACACGCGGTTGTGATCGAAGAGAGCAAGCGCTTTGGCGTGCCGTTGGACACAAGTGATAAGGACGGAACCAGCGGAACCGGCACGCCCCACGGTCAAATACTCCGCTATCTATCTACGGCGGATAGTGTGGCCGATGGCCGCCTCCGATGGGGAATTCTCACCAACGGCGGGGTTTGGCGCCTTTACGACCACCGCGCCCGGCCTCGCGCCAGCGGCTACTTTGAAGCTGACTTGGCTCGATTGCTCCAGCCCGGAAACGAACATCACCTCAGAGTGTTCTATCTGTTATTCCGCCGAGAATCCTTCACTCTCAAGGACGGCGCAACCGCTACCTTTCTGGAACGCGCTCTGGCGGAGGGGAAGCGTTACGAAGAGCAGGTGGCCCAGGACCTCTCAGGGGTCGTTTTCGAGAGAGCCTTTCCCAGACTCGTGGATGCGCTGGCGAATGGCACAGGCGCAACCCTG
The DNA here is from genome assembly GCA_022821775.1 of Acidobacteriota bacterium. Lineage (GTDB taxonomy): Bacteria > Acidobacteriota > Terriglobia > Versatilivoradales > Versatilivoraceae > Versatilivorator. Next base: position 1,854 of record JAJECY010000011.1, on the reverse strand, counting down.
CCTCAGGTTCGCCAAGCGGCGCTGATCTTCCTCTATCGGCTGCTTTTTCTGCTCTACGCCGAGGACCGCGACCTCCTGCCTGTCAATGACTCGCGCTACGACGACTACGGCCTGCGCAAACGCGTGCGGGACGACGTCGCCCGCAGGATGAGGGACGCCGACACCCTCTCGTCCAATGCCACCGACTACTACGACCGCCTGATGACCCTTTTCAGGCTTGTCGACCAGGGCGATCCTTCCATCGGGCTCCCACCCTATAACGGTGGCTTGTTCGGCTCGACTGCTGCGCCTCTGCTGGAGCAGGTACGCCTGTCGGACGCGACCATCGCTCCCATCCTCTACGACCTCAGCCACGCCAAGGAGCCGGGCGGCAACGGACGCCGCTTTGTCAACTATCGAGACATGTCGGTCCAGCAGCTCGGCTCAATCTACGAGCGCCTCCTGGAGCGCGAGCCGGTTCGTGACGGCGACGGCAAGATCCTCATCCGCCCCAACCCCTACGCACGCAAGGACAGCGGCAGCTTCTTCACTCCCCAGGAGCTGGTGGACCTGATTGTCGACCGGACCCTGAAGCCCCTTGCGGAAGAACGTCTCAAGGCCTTCGAGGACAAGGCCGCCGAACTCAAAAACGACCGCCGGCCCAAGCGTCAGCGGAAGAACGAGCTGTGCAAGTTGGATCCGGCCGAGGCTGTCTTGAATCTGAAAGTGCTGGATCCGGCCATGGGAAGCGGCCATTTCCTAGTTACGGCGGTGGACTTCCTGTCGGACTACATCGCCGACTTGATTGAATTCGTTCCCGTGGTGCCCGAGTGGCTCGACGGCGACTACGTTTCGCCCCTGGTGAATCGCGTGGCGACCATTCGAAGCGAAATCCTTCAGCGAGCCGAGGAGTCGAACTGGGTCCTGGACGAGGCCCAGCTCACCGACCAGGCCATCATCCGCCGCATGGTGCTCAAGCGCTGCATCTACGGCGTCGACAAGAACCCCCTCACCGTCGAGCTGGCCAAGGTGTCGCTGTGGCTGCACAGCTTCACCGTGGGAGCGCCGCTGTCCTTCCTGGACCACCACCTGCGCTGCGGCGATGCTCTGATCGGCCTGAGGGTATCGGAGGCCTCCGACTATTTACGGGAGATTGCCGGTCTGTATTTGTCGAGCGCCATCACCGGAGCCGAGCAAGCCGCCAAGGGAATGCAGCTCATCGAGGAGTTGTCCGACGCCGATATTTCCGAAGTACGGGAGTCGACCGAGCTTTTCCAGGATGTTGACCAGATGACCGCGGAGTTGCGCCGCTTGCTCGATTTCCTCTGCAGTATCCGGTGGTTGACGGCCGGAATGAAAAAGAAAGAGCGCATGGCTTTCGAAACAACCCAATTGATCGAACCCCTCGGTCGGGCACCCGATCAAGCCTACAAGCTCCTCGCCAACGGCCCGAACGCCGTCAATGCCCCGTCGTCCGGTGACGAAAACCCTTATTCCGGTTTTAAGGAGTTGCAGGACCAAGCTAGCTCGATCGCCAGCCGCGAAAATTTCCTCCATTGGGAGGCAGCCTTTCCGGGAGTTTGGCGCGATTGGCAAACCGTCCACCCGGAGGGAGGTTTTGATGCCATCATTGGCAACCCTCCCTGGGACCTGATAGAGCAACCAGCTACAGAGTGGTTTCCGCTCCGCGGAGACGAGACTGTGCGGCTGGCCAGAGGTGCAGAACGGACACAGTTAAGGAAGCTCTGATCAATCACCGATTTCAACCGGAGACAGACAAGGGAAGGGTGGTCGAGAAAAAAACAGGTGATTTGAGAGACCGACCCCGGCTCTGGGCAGTCCCTCACAGGCACTTTCGAGCGGGTAGTCGTCAAC
>JAJECY010000238.1 GCA_022821775.1 Acidobacteriota bacterium | reverse complement strand
CGCCGCTGCCGTGGGTTGAGACATCCGGCGGCAGAGGCTCCTTGGCCTCCAGGTCGAGCGAGCCGGCGGCCGCCTGGCGGTAGAGTTCGATCATGACCGGCAGCTTGATCACGCTGGCCGGAGGAAAACGCTGGTCTCCGTTCCAGGAATACTCGGTGCCATTCGCCAGATTCCGGGCATAGAAGCCGATCCTTCCGCCGAATCCACTGGCCAGACGATCCAACTTCTGACTGGGAAACTGGGTCGGGAGGGGATTTCGGAGATTCGGGTTCTGCGTCAGGCGGCCTTCGTTAGACCCTGATCGTGCTCTCAACGATTCAGCGGCGGCGGATACCTCGGCATTGCCGTCCCCAATCACGGCTGCCAACAGGAACAGACCGCAGGTCAGCAGGACAAAGAGTCCGGTTTTCTTGAAGGCGGAGCGGGGTTCCAGCGGGTTGGGAGAACCTGTTCTTCCTGCGCGCCGTCTCAAGCCAGGAGCTTCTCGATCACGTGGCCGCCGACGTCGGTGAGGCGGAAATCGCGGCCCTGGTAGCGGTAGGTGAGCTTGGTGTGATCGATACCCAGCAGGTGAAGGATCGTGGCTTGGACGTCGTGGACCTCCACCTTGTCCTTGGTCACGAAGAATCCCAGGTCGTCCACTTCCCCGATGGTCTGACCGGGCTTGATGCCTCCGCCGGCGAACCACATGGGGAAATTGTCGATGTGGTGGTTGCGGCCGACGCTCTCCCGGAATTCCGCCATGGGCGTGCGTCCGAACTCGCCGCCCCAGATGACCAGCGTGTCCTCCAGCAGGCCGCGCTGCTTGAGATCGGTGATGAGGGCGGCGGAGGGGCGATCGGTCTCCAGCGACACCTCGTCGATCCTCTCGCTCAGGTTCCCGTGGTGGTCCCAACCGGTGTGGTAGAGCTGGACGAAACGGACGCCCCGCTCGATCATGCGGCGCGCCAGCAGGCAGTTGGTGGCGTACGACGGTTCGCCCGGCGTCACTCCGTACAGATCCAGGGTGGCCTGGCTTTCGCTGCTCAGGTCCATCAGCTCGGGACCGCTGGTCTGCATGCGGAAGGCCATCTCGTAGGAGGCGATCCGGGTCGCGATTTCCGGGTCGCCGTATTCCTGCTCATGCATCCGGTTCAGATCCTGGATGGCGGCGAGCTTTGCGCCCTGACGCTGGATCGAGACACCCTTGGGACTGGCCAGGTTCGGAATCGGAACGGCCGAGCGCAGGAATTCGACGCCCTGGTACGCGGTGGGCAGGAATCCGCTGCTCCACATGAAGGCGCCACCCATCAGGTCCGCCTCCCCCGATCGGAGGACCACGAATCCGGGGAGATCCTTCGACTCGCTGCCCAGTCCGTAACCCACCCAGGAGCCCATGCTGGGCAGTCCGAAGCGGGTCGATCCGGTGTTGCAGAAGAGCTTGGCGGGAGCGTGGTTGAAGTTCTCGGTCACGACCGATTGGACCAGGGCCACGTCGTCCACGACCTTGGCCATTTGGGGGAACACTTCCGAGACCCAGGTTCCCGACTGTCCGTGCCGGGCGAATTTCCGTTTCGGACCGAGCAGCTTGGGCTTCACCTTGGTGAAGCGTTCCATGAACGCGAAGCGCTTGCCCTCCAGGATGGAATCGGGCGCGGTCTGGCCGTTCAACCGGGCCAGTTCCGGCCGGTAGAGCCAGGTCTCGAACTGACTCGGGCCGCCGGCCATGAAGAGGTAGATGACCCGTTTGACCTTGGGTTCGTAGTGGGGGTGCCGGAGGGCGAGGGGGTTCCTGGCGCGGGAGTCCCCGGCCGCGAACATCTTGCCGTCGCTCAACAACTGGCCCAGGGCGACGTTGGCCAGGCCGACGAAGCACTTGTTGAAGAAATGGCGCCGCGTCTGACCGAGAAGTTGGAGCCCGTAGTTCGTCATTTCCATCCTGGCGTTCCTCTTGGGGCTCGGTCCGTCATTCCCGGGTGAAAAACTCGTCTACGTTGAGCAGCACGCTGGCAGCCATGTACCAGGCCGCCTCCTCCTGGCCCTTCTTCCTGTCCGGCAAGTCAAGGCTGAGAATCTCCTCCGTCTCCGCCGGATCGGCGAGAAACTCCTGGCGCTGCGTGGTCAACAGGCGCTCCAGCCGGGCTTTCTCCTGGGGGCGCGGCGGCCGGGTCAGGCAGATTCTGAAGAGATGATCGAGCCGTTCCGCATCCGTGCCATCCGGAAGCTCTCTCAGGACTCTGTAGGCCAGACCTTGGGCGAACTCGTGGAAACCTTCGTCGTTCAGAAGGGTCAGGGCCTGCAACGGCGTCGTCGACCGGTTGCGGCGGATGACGGTCAGCATGGCGTCCGGGCTGTCGAAGACCGCCAGAGCCGGGTGAGGACTGAGTCTCCAGTAGTAGGTGTACAGTCCCCGCCGGTACCGGTCCTGCCCCTGGCTTTCCGGCCATCGCTCATGGCTCCCATCGGGTCTGGCGCCGTTCTTGATAATGACCCAAGGGGGTTGCGGCGGGTACACGCTCGGCCCGCCGATCTTCGGCGCCAGGAGGCCGCTCGCCGACAACGCCAGGTCGCGGATCACTTCGGACTCGACGCGCAGCCGGTTCTGCCGCGCCAGCAGGCGGTTGCGGGGGTCCTCCCGCCCGAGATCGAGACGGTGCCGGGACGACTGCCGATAGGTGGCCGAGGTGGCAATGAGGCGATGGATGGCCTTCAGGCTCCAGTCCTGAGCCAGGAACTCCGAGGCCAGCCAGTCCAGGAGCCGGGCGTGGGAGGGAGGGGTTCCCTGGGTTCCGAAATCGTTGCTGGTCTCGACGATCCCGGTGCCGAAGTACCGCTGCCAGATCCGGTTGACCGTGACCCGCGGCGTCAGGGGATTCTCCTCGTCCACGAGCCAGTGGCCCAGGTCCAGTCGAGTGTATTTCTCACGTTCGGGCAACGGCGGCAGCACGGCCGGGGTTCCGGGCCAGACCTGGATCCCCTTCTGCAGGAAATCGCCTCCCAGCAGCACGTGGGTCGGCCGGGGTTCGGGCAACTCCCGCATGACCAACGTGCTGGGAATCTCGGGCTTCAGCTTCCCGACGGCTGCCAGAGCCTTGGTTCGTTCCTGGTGCCCCGCATCCTGTCTGAAATAGGCGCGC
>JAJECY010000123.1 GCA_022821775.1 Acidobacteriota bacterium | reverse complement strand
TCGGTGGCCTGCCTTCGGGCCCCCCGCCCCCGCCGCCCAAGGCCGCTCCGGTCCGCGTCGGCGGAGAGATCCGGGAGCCGACCCGCACGGTCTACGTGCAGCCCATCTATCCGGAAATCGCCAAGCAGGCCCGGGTCTCGGGAGTGGTGATCCTCGAGGCCATCATCGACCCGTCCGGCAATGTGACGAACATCTCGGTGCTTCGCTCGATTCCCCTGCTCGACCAGGCGGCGATGGACGCCGTGCGGCAGTGGAGGTACCAACCCACTCTGCTCAACGGCGTGCCGGTTCCCATCGTCATGACCGTGACGGTAACCTTCAACCTTGGCTGACGCCGATCCGGAACGCCTACCCCGGAAGCCCGGTTTTCCAGTCCAGACCACATAGTTTCATCAAGGCTGATTTCGCCCTGCCCACGATGCGGATTGACCGGATCCCACCGATCCGATTCGTACCGATCCTCAGTCCGGTCCCGGGCAGGAGAAGCCAAACGCTTTTTTCCTAGATCCCAGGAGGACGAACGGAATGTCTTTTGACTTGCTTGAGATCTGGTCCCACATGGGGCCAGCTGCAAAGCTCATCAACGGCGTGATGGCCATCATGTCGGTTTATTCGCTCTCGGTCATGATCGAGCGCTGGCTGACCTACCAGAAGGCGAAGGGCCAGTCGCGCGGCTACTCCGTGCGCATCGCCAAGGAACTCAAGGCGGGCAACATCGACACTGCCATCAAGGTGAGCAAGGACAAGGATGTCAAGAACAGCCACCTCGCCAAAGTGCTGCTGGCCGGACTTCAGGAAATCCAGTTCCAGACCGAGGAAGGTAGCGGGGACAAGGACGTCACAATGGAAGCGGCCCACCGGGCCATCCAGCGGGCCACCGCCATCAGCATGATGGACCTGCGCCGCAACCTCTCGGGCCTTGCCACCGTGGGCGCCACCGCTCCCTTCGTGGGCCTTCTGGGAACCGTGCTCGGCATCATCACCGCGTTCCGCGGCATGGCGCTGACGGGGTCCGGTGGAATCGGCGCGGTGTCGGCGGGAATCGCCGAGGCGCTCATTGCGACCGCCTTCGGGCTCTTCGTCGCCATCCCGGCAGTGTGGGCCTTCAACTACCTGACAAACCGGGCCGATGGCTTCGGCGTCGAGATGGACAACGGCGCCTCCGAGCTCATCGACTTCATGGCGCGCCGCTGACGCGGACGTCGGAGTTCCCCCTTCAATGCCCTGCTGGCGCTGTCCCAAAGCCTCTTCAGGCTTCGTGGTAACCGCGCCGGTGGGCCCCATCCCGCTCCCGCCCGGGGCGGCGGCGGACAGGGAAACCAAGGAGTAAACCGTCATGGGAATGGCAGGACTTGGTAGCAAGGACGTCAACGCCAACATCAACGTGACCCCCCTCGCGGACGTCATGCTGGTGTTGCTCATCATCTTCATGGTTGTGACGCCGCTTCTGCAGAAGGGAGTGGACGTCAAGCTGCCGGTAGCCGACTACGGTATCGATCACGCGGACAGCGATGATGTCGTCAACGTGGCGATCCGGGAGGATGGAGCGATCTATCTCGACCTCATCTCGGTCCCCAGGCAGGAACTGCCGAACCTTCTCGTGGAGAAATTCGCGGGCAAGACGGACAAGATCCTGTACCTGAAGGCCGACGAGCGGCTTCCGTACCACGAGGTGCTCGGCCTCATGTCGCTCTGCCGCGATGGCGGAGCCGACGAGATCGGCCTCATCACGGAACGAGCAGGCGAGTAGTAGCCTCTAAAGGGCGCGCGCCCAGGAGAAACCATCATGGGAATGGCAGGATTCGCCTCCGGCGGAGTCACTTCCGACATCAACATCACACCGCTCATTGATGTGCTTCTGGTGCTCCTCATCATCTTCATGGTCGTCACCCCGCTGACCCAGCAGGGACACGACGTGGAAATGCCGGACAACCAGGACCAGGTCATTGACGCCGAACCGGATCCGAACCAGTTGGTGCTGAGCATCGACTCGTCCGGACAGGTGACCATCAACAAGCAGGTCGTCGAGCCGGAGGAGCTCCCCCTGCGTGTCCGCGACATCTTCGAGACCCGCGCCGACAAGACGATCTTTCTCAAAGCCGATCCCTTCCTGACCTACGGACAGGTGGTTTCCATTCTGGACATCGTGAAGGGGAACGGCGTCGAGCGGGTAGGGATCGTTGCCCAATAGCCGCTCGCGCAGGCAAGGAGATCGCACACAGTGGCACTAACCAAAAAACAGACCGTCCTCATTTCGGTGGGTGTCGTTTTGGTCCTCTTCATCGGACTGTTCATCTCGCCCCTTCCCCCTCTCCGCGGGGGTCTCCCCAACTACATCGACATGCTGCAGGCCATGCGGGCCTTCGGCAAGGCGAACGAGGCCTACGGCCGGCGGGAGTACGAGGATGCGATCCGGTACTACCAGGAAGCCACCGAGAACGCTCCGGAGGACAACGCCCTCATCCAGACGACGCTGCATTTCTTCAGCGCCAGCAGCAACCACCTGCTCTACAGCCCGACGACCTTCGATGACCCCCA
>JAJECY010000276.1 GCA_022821775.1 Acidobacteriota bacterium | reverse complement strand
GTCGATTATAAACTCCAGGCGTTGGTCCATGGTTGACATCTCTTTCCAGGGCATCGTTCTGTCCTCCTCGGACGATACCCTATCAGCGTGTAAACCATGTTTGCGGTCTATGATGTAAAGGATGTATGCGGTCTGTACCCTAATCACTCCCCCCTTGAGGGGGAGTCGCACTCCGGTTTCTTGAAGGACGTTTTGCGGAATTGGGGGTGGCGGAAGCCGGGCGCTACAACTCCAGCTTCCAGGGAGCCCGGTAGTTCATGCCCGTCATGGCTTCCGCTTCAGGATCGTCGATCACCCGTTCCTTGTCGACGTCCCAGCGGACCTGGCGTCCCAGGCGCTGGGCGATATTGCCCAGGTGGCAGGCAATGACCGAGTTGTGCCCGATTTCAACATCCGCCACCGGGGTCTCGCGGGAATGCATGCAGTCGAGGAAATTCTGCACGTGGTCGGGAGTATAATCCCGCCCGACCCTCTGCCGGGGCAACCCCGCGGCCTTGTAGGTGCGCCGCTTGTCGTCGATTCTTCGGGTTTCGGGAAACACTTCCCAGCCGAAGCGATCCACCACCAGAACCCCGTCCTCTCCGTGAAAGGCGACTCCGTGCTCCCGGGCTTCGGGTCCGCGTCCCACGCCCAGTGCGTGTTCCCAGATCATGCTGAAATGGGGAAAGGCCCAGGTGACCTGCTGAGTATCGGGGGTTTCCATGGCGTCGTCGGGGTAGGCGAATTTCCCACCGGCCGAGAAGGCCGAGACGGGAGCCCTGACCCCCATTCCCCAGTTGGCGATATCCACCATATGAGCGCCCCAGTCGGTCATCAGCCCGCCCGAGTAGTCCCAGTACCAGCGGAAAGTAAAGTGAAATCGATTGGGGTTAAAGGGCTGGCGGCCGGCCGGACCCAGCCACAGGTCGTAGTCCACCCCGGCCGGAGGGGGGCCGTCGGGAGCCTTGGGGGTGGCTCCCTTCCAATCCAGATAGGCCCATGTCCGAACCAGGCGAATCCGGCCAAGCCGGCCGGATCTCACGTGCTCCACCGCCTGAGCGAATTGCGGAGCGCTCCGCTGCTGGGTCCCGACCTGGACCACTCGCTGGTAGAGGCGAGCCGCCCTGACCATGGTTCGCCCCTCCTGAATCGTCAAGGAAAGCGGTTTCTCGACATAGATATCCTTGCCGGCCTGACAGGCCGCCACGCACTGGAGGGCATGCCAGTGATCGGGTGTGGCCACGATGACGGCATCCAGCTCCTTCAAGTCCAGGACCCGGCGAAAGTCCCTGGTCTGGAAGGGCACGCCGGCGGCGGTCCCAACCGAGCGCAGTGCCTTCCCGGTTTGTCCGTCGTCCACGTCGCAAAGGGCCGCGCAGCTTACCCCGTCCACCTTGAGGAAGAGTTCCAGCAGCCTGCGGCCTCTTCCTCCGCAACCGATGAGGCCAACCCGAATCCTGTCGTTGGCGCCCAGGGCACTGGAATGGGCCGGAGGCGCCGCCCGCAGGGGCGGACTGGATGCCAGGAAGCCGGAGGCGCCGGCTCCGGTGATTGCGATGGACCGGCGCAGGAAGTTGCGACGGCTCTGACGGATCATGGGCGTTCCCCTGGAGTCAAGCGACTTTCGGAGCCTTGACCGGCCCTTGGAAGCTCGATCCCGTGGTTCTCCGGTAGTATCCAATGGTTTTCCGCAATGGCCGCCCTTGAGAATACCCCCTTTAGAAGAACCCCGCAACCGGCCCGGGGATTGGAGGGTTCTGCATCATTGGTGTTCATTGGTATTCATTGGTGGTTCATCTTCGTCAACGATCAGCCGTTTCCCCCCAAGTGAACCGCACCACTGGACGAGCCGGGACAAATCCCCTTTCCCCCTCTCCCCGTTTCTCCCGTTCCCCCTCCAACTTCCTCCTTCACACTTCTTACTTCACACTTCACACTTCACACTTCAAACTTCAAACTTCTCACCCCGGTTGACTTGACAATAGCCTTGACTTAGATTTCGGCAAGGTGGACATTAACGCATTCGATTCCGCCGAGGTGACATCCGAATGAAATCGGAATCCATTGCCTTGTTGATCCAGGCGCAGGATCGTACCGGGGTTCTTTTTCAGCTCACTCGGACCATTGCCCAACATGGAGCCAACATCGGCTCGGTGGACATCGTGAAGCGGGGAACCCATGCTGCCAGCGTCTACCTGGAGTTGCGCGACGTCAAGGAGGTGGAAGCGCTCCTCGGCGACCTGAGCGCGCTGGAGGTGGTCACCGCGGTAGACTCCCTCGATCCGTTGCTCAAAGTCTACGGCAAGCGGATCATCATCATCGGCGGCGGAGCCCAGGTGGGACAGGTGGCCTTGGGCGCCATCAGCGAAGCCGACCGGCACAACCTGCGTGGCGAGAGGATTTCGGTGGACACCATCCCGTTGGTGGGGGAAGACCACATCGCGGCTGCGGTACGCTCGGTGGCCCTGCTTCCACGGGCCAAGGTCCTGGTCATGGCCGGAGCCATCATGGGGGGAGACATCGCCCGGGCCGTAAAGGAAATCAAGGGGCAGGGAATTACCGTGCTGTCCCTCAACATGGCCGGCACCGTGCCCGAGGCAGCCGATCTGATCGTGAGCGATCCCGTTCAAGCCGGCGTCATGGCTGTCATGGCCGCCGCCGATACAGCCAAATTCGACATCACCCTGCAACGATCCAGACGCTACTGAACCGCCCCACAGGTCTCACCGGGCCGCCCGGTGCCGTCTGCGAAGGAGAAATTCATGAAACTGGCTCAAATTCATGACCCCGAAATCGGGATTCACCTGGCGAAAGTCGAAAACGAGAGTGTCTACCCGGTCCTGGAGGAGGGCAACGGACTGCGCACGCTGCTGGACTTCGCCCGCCGGGCCGACCGGGAGGGGGCCTCTCTTGCGGATTTGGTGGAAAGGCACTGTTCGTCCCGAGCCCTCTCTCTGACCTGGTCGGAACTGAACGTCTCCCCGAGCCCGGCAACGCCCCACGCCGCGATTCCCGTGCACCCCCCGGAAGTCTGGGCCTGTGGGGTGACCTACAAAAAGAGCGCCGAATTTCGGGACGGGGATACCCAGGCGCCGGCAGGGATCTATGACTACGTCTATTTTTCCGATCGGCCGGAACTGTTCTTCAAGGGCACCGAAGCCCGATGCACCGGTCCCAACGACTTTATCGGTATAAGGAAGGACTCGAAGTTCACCGCCGTGGAACCGGAGTTGGGTGTCCTGCTTTCGTCCGAACGCAAGATTCTCGGCTACATGGTTTCCAACGACGTTTCGGCCTGGGACATTGAGCGGGAAAACCCTCTCTTCCTTCCCCAGTCCAAGATCTATACCGGGTGCTGCTCCCTGGGCCCGGTCTTGTTGACCGCCGATGAGGTGCCCGATCCCTACGCCCTGTCGATGCATTGCGAGATCAGGAGAGGCAACCAGGTCATTTTCTCGGGGGACACCCGCTTGAGCATGATGAAACGAACCATCGACGAATTGATCGACTGGCTGTTTTATGCCAATCCGATCCCGGATGGCACGGTGTTGCTGACCGGTACCGGAATCATTCAGACCGAAGCGGCTGCCCTGCAGGAGGGAGACACCGTCGAAATCACCATTCCGGAAATCGGCACGCTCACCAACCAGGCCCGTATCGTGTCCTGAAACAACCCCGTCTCGCGCTGCATGAGACGGGGTAAAAGAGTTATCCACGAAGGCACACGAAGGACGACCAAGACACACGAAGCGAGACGCCGAGGGGAACCGGAACCTTTCCGCGCTCCCGATACGCCATCCGGGTCCCCTGTTTCTCTCTCGAATGATCCGCCCGTCGTTGGGGACGGGGGCCGGCCAGCCAGAAAAGGATGCCCTGCCATTTCCATTTTTGCTATTCTGGCGGTAGTGGGTCAGGGTAGGTGCATTCGTGACAGCCATGAATTTGCGGTCGCTCTCCATTGTCTTGTTGCTGGCGGGAATTTGCCTGCCGGAGCGTCACGAATTGGGGGCGGCTCCTCTTTCGGCTCAGGCGCCACCGTCCTCCGAAACCGGCAAGCTCAGGATCTACGACGTGCCGGAGCCTGCTGAAGAGTTGGCGCAAGACCCGGGCGAACGGGAGGATTTTCTCCGGTTGAGGGAGTCCGGTGAGCCTGCCCAACGCACCCCGCTAGTCGAGGCGTTCGTTCAGAAATATCCCGAGTCCAAGTATCTGGGCCAGGTTCACCACATGGCCACCATGGACTACCGGAGCCTGAACCAACCGGGGAAAATGTTCGAGCACGGACAAAAAACGCTGCAACATTCGCCCGACAACATTCCGATTCTGGCGCTGATGGCCCTGGCTCACTCCGACAAGGGAGATCCCGACGGCTCCATTCAATTGGCCACCCGAGCCTTGGGTCGGCTGCGAAAGATCGTCCGGCCCGCCAATACCGACCAGCAGCAGTGGGGGGCCGAGTACCGCCAATACATGGCTCAGAGCCTGGCTGCGTTGGGCCACGCCTACCTGGTCAAATATGATATGGAGAGGCAGGTCTCGAAGGAAACGTCCCCTCCCGGGGAGGGTCCTCCGGACCCGGCTCCGCCCGAGACGGACCCGGCCCGGTCCAAGGACCCGAAGCCCGCAACCGCCGGCAGCCCCAGGCTGGCCACGCTCCACCTGGCCAGGGCATACGGATATCTCACCAAGTCGCTGAATGAGGAGCCGCGGTCACAATTCGTTCACTTCCAGCTTGGAGTGGTATCCACCCGGCTAAAGCGATACCCGCAGGCCATCAATGCCTTTGCCCGCGCTTCTCTTCTGGAAGGCGGCTATCGGGAGATCTCACGTCGTAACCTGGAGTCTCTTTACCGAATAACCCACCAGGACTCGCTCGATGGCCTGCAGGACCTTTTGGTTCAGGCCCGGGCGGACCTGGCCGGCGGCAGCGGCAAGCCCGCCCCGGTCACCGGGGACTCCGTCGCGCCCGGCTCGGAGTAACCGCGTTCGAGTTCCTCCATAGGGAGTGTTTGCGTCCATGTCCTATACTCAGCTCAAGACTCCGGAGGATGTGCAGGAGCTGCTGGCGGGTTCCGATCGGGAACCGGTCTTTCTGCTGAAACATAGCAGCCAGTGTCCCATCAGCGCCGAGGTCTACTCTGCCTTCTCCGAATTCGAACGACAGGGCGGAGACAACCGCCCCTGGACCTGCGCCCTGGTTCGCGTGATCGAGGAGCGCCCGCTCTCCAATCAGATCGCAGAGCAATTGGGGGTGCAGCATGAATCCCCCCAACTTCTGCTCATTTCCGGTTCCAAGGTCCTCTGGCACGACTCCCATTGGAGATTGACGCTGGAAAAGATGAACGAGGTGGCCGGTCGATTCCTTCAGTCTTGACCTGACCCGACTCAACCCCACCAGGGAACATGAGTGTCAATATGCCGCAGCCTTCGCTGATGCGGGCCACGCTGGGGCTGGCTCTTTGCTGCACCCTGCTTGCCTGTCGACCATCTCCTCAATACGAGTTTGACCTGATCGTAGCCGGCGGGAAGATCGTCGACGGCTCCGGCTCCCTGTGGTTTCCGGGGGACCTGGCCATTCGCGGCGACGAGGTCGTGTACGTCGGAGAGATGACGGAACGGGAGCAGAAGGCGCGCCGAGTAATCGACGCGGGGGGACTGTGGGTCACCCCCGGATTTATCGATATCCACAGCCGTTCCGATCCCGACAACCTGCTCGGCCCCGACTCCGTCGGCAAGGTGCGCCAGGGGGTGACCACCGAGGTCCTGGGAGGCGGGCGCCCGACCGGCTTCCTCCAGGCAGTCGCCCGACCGGAACCCGGGCCCCGCAACGTCTCGGCCAACCGCCCCACCTGGGAGCAGACCCTCCGCCGGCTGCGGCAAGGGGAAATCACGGTCAACCTGGCCGTCTACCTCCAGGCCGAAGAGGTGCTGCGCTCGGTTCTGGGCCACGACAAGCGGGAACCCACCCAGCCCGAGCTTGCCGCCATGAAGCAGCGGGTGGGGCAGGCCATGCTGGAGGGTGCGCTGGGGCTTGCCGACTCACAGCGGCTGTCTTCCTCCGGCAATCTGAGCGGCGAACAGCTCGCCGAGTTGGCCCGGGAAATCAAATCTCACGGCGGGGTCTATTCCGTCGGGATCGATTCCCGCGCCGGCATAGGCAACTCGGTCAAGGAAGCCATCGAGTTCGCGGAGCAAGCTGAAATTGCACTGGACATTCTGGGATTGAGGCTGATCGGCCTCCGAAGCCGCGGTCAGATGCAAGAGGTGTTCGCTTCCATTGAGAAGGGCAGGGAATCGGGACTGCCCCTGACCGCCAGCCTGGCACCCTATCGAAGCGCCCGGGCCAATCTGGAGGACTTTTTACCCCCCTGGGCAACCGAGGGCGGACGGGAGAAACTGATGGAAAGGCTCTCCCGAAGCAACCTTCGATCCCGTATCCTGCGAGAACTCGGTCGAAAGCGGCCCGGGCGGTTCAATGCTTTCCTGGCGGCGGGCGGCTGGGAGGGAGTGGTTCTGCTGCAGGCAAACTCCCCGAAATATCAGGCCCTGGCGGGGAAGAGCATTCAGGCAATCGCGACCGAACTCGGTCAAACCTCCGGAGAAACTCTCTTCGATCTGTTGCGGGAAATCGACGGTCCGGTTGCAGTCCTTTACTCGCTCATCAGCGAGGAGGACCTGCGTCACGCCCTGCAGGCTCCCTGGGTCTCCATCGGCTCCGGCGGCGCGACCGCCGGCAGCGATCCGTCGGGTGAGGAAGTGCTCCGACCTCATGGATATGGAGCCTTTGCCCGAGTCCTGGGGAAGTACGTGAGGGAGGAAGGGGTGCTGGATCTGGAAGAGGCCATTCACAAGATGACGGGAATGAATGCAGCCAAGCTGGGTCTGCGAAACCGAGGCTTGCTCCAGGTGGGCATGAAGGCCGATATCACTATTTTCGACGCCGAGCGGGTGGCCGGCCCCGCCACCTTTCCGGAGCCCCGCCGATTTGCGGAAGGCATCGAGTACGTCATCGTCAACGGCACCCTGGTGATCGACGGCGAACAGCTTCTCGATGCCAGGCCGGGAAAGATTCTGGACGGACCGGGAAAACCCAACCCGTGAAGGGCTCCGGTTGTTTTTTGTCGTTCAACCTGATAATGAATGGAACGGCTTCAGCAAACCAGGCCGGTGTCCGGTCAGCCGCCGCCCTGCCGTGGGGATCATCGGGGGCGAATCAGGGGCGTTGCAGGCAAGTGGCTAGTGATCAGTGGCTAGTGTTCAGCGGCGGTTTCCGGGAGCGGACAAACGCCTTGTGACGTAGTTGCACTCTTTTGAGGGCTACGCCAGGATCGACAAGATACTTGACGTGTCGAATCAATCACTATCCACTGACCACTGGCCACTATTCACCAAGAAGGAGAAGGGAGATCCTATTTGATGCGGATGGCAAAACAGTTCCTGAAGGCATGGCTTGCTTTCTCCGTTTGCAGCCTGGCGTGTCTGCCGGTTCCGTCCGGAGCGGCCGACTGGCCCATGTGGCGAGGCCCGGACGCCGACGGCGTTTCGGCTGAAACCGGGTTGCCCTCGACCTGGTCGCCGGAGGGAGAGAACCTGAGATGGAAGCGTCCCATCGGGGGACGCTCGACGCCGATCGTGGTGGACGGGCGGGTCTGTGTCATCACCCTGGCCGAACCGGACAGGCCCTCTCACTGGCAGGAGCAGATTTCCTGTTTCGACGCCGAGACGGGGGACCTGCGATGGGAATTTCGCTACAAGGTGTTCCTGACCGATATCCCCCACCACCGGGTCGGTTGGGCCAGCCTGGCGGCCGATCCCGCCACCGGTCATATCTACGCCAACGGAATCGAGGGGATGGTGCACTGCCTCGACCGCAACGGCAAGGTGGTCTGGTCCAGATCCCTCAAGGAGGAAGTCGGGAGAATATCCGGCTACGGGGGACGGACAGTGACTCCAACCCTCCACGGGAACCTGCTGTTCGTCAATTTCCTGAACGCAGGATGGGGCTCCACGACCATTCCGCGGGACCGTTTTTATGCTCTGGACAAACGCACCGGGGAAACGGTCTGGTTGACGACTCCCGGCAAGGCCCCCAAGGACACGACCTATACCGTCCCGGTGGTCCGGCGGATCAACGGGCGGGACCTGCTGATCGGCGGCAACGCCGACGGTTCGATTTACGGCCTCAGCCTGGCGACCGGCGAAAGGGTCTGGGGTTTCCCCTTCAGCAAGAGAGGAATCAACTCGTCGGTGGTGGTTCAGGGCAGTCGGGTTTTCGCTTCCCACGGCGAAGAAAATGTCGACGCCAGCACGGCCATGGGCCGGCTGGTGTGCCTGGACGCCGCTCACATCGTTGACGGCAAGCCCAAGGTGGTTTGGCAGGCAGACGGATTTACCGCCGGCTACGCCTCGCCCGCCCTGGCAGACGACATCCTCTATCACGTGGACAATTCCGCCAACCTGGTCGCCTTCCAGGCCGAAACCGGCAAGCAGCTCTGGAAGTACAACCTGGGGGTCATGCAGCGAGCCTCTCCCGTTGTCGCCGACGGCAAGCTCTTTGTCTCTGACGTTGACGGGCAGTTTCACGTTCTCGGACTGCGCGGCCACCAGCCACCCGAAAAGCTGGACCTGGAGCGATTCGTCAATGCCGACGGCTCGGCCGTATCCATCAACGGCTCGCCTGCCGTGGCCAACGGCCGCATTTATCTGTTTACCCGCAACATGCTTTATTGCATTGGACTCGAGGACGGGGGCTCGACGTCTGCGAGTGGAGGGGAGTCCCCGCCGGAGGCTTCCGACTCCTTCCAGGGACCGCCCCGAAGTGTGTTGGTGGAGCCCGGGGAGGTCGTCCTCTCGCCCGGGGCCTCCAGGACCTTCACGGCACGGATGGTGGATGCCGGGGGGCGGAAGAAAACGGCTCAGGCCGCGTGGTCCCTGAAGGGAATCCAGGGGAAGGTTTCCGCCGACGGAAAGCTGACCCTCAGTGACGGCAATATCCCTCAGGGCGGCCTTCTCACCGCCCGGGTCGGCGATCTCGAGGCAACGGCTCGCATCAGCTCCCGTCCTTCCATTCCCTTCCAGGAGGACTTTGAACGGCTGGAGGAGGGAACGGTGGCTGACGGCTGGAATTCCGCCCGAGGCCGGTTTGTGGTGACCTCCCTGGACGGCAACAAGGTGCTGAAGAAGCTGTCGGCAAATCCCCGATCCTGGAGGACCATGGTCTACCTGGGAGACTGGAGGACGTCCGGCTACGAGATTCAGGCAGAGATGATGGCCACGGAACAGCGCCGGCGGCTCCCGGACATGGGTCTGATCGCCCAGCGCTACATCCTGTCCTTGATGGGCAATCGACAGAAGCTGCAGATCCGCAGCTGGCTGTCGGAACTGGGACACTTCTCCAAGACCATCGACTACCGGGTCGACCCGGACGTTTGGTACCGCATGAAGCTTCGTGTCGAGACCCTTCCCGAGGGAAGCGGGGGAGTGATCCGAGGAAAGGTCTGGAAGCGCGATGAGCCCGAGCCCGGCGGGTGGACCATCGAGGTGGAGGACCCGATCGTTCACCGTCAGGGCAGCCCGGGAATCTACGGTTATTCCGCAGCCGAAATCTACTACGATAACGTCTCCGTCACCGCGGCCGGTCGTTGAGGATCCTCAGGCCGGGGTCGAGGAGTTGAGAGGAACGCATGTCATTGCCAAAGTTGAAGATCGTTGCCGCAGTGGTTCTCTTGCTGGCAGGCGGAGCCAAAATCTCCGGACTGGCGGGGGACTGGCCCATGTGGGGAGGCAGGCCCGACAGGAACATGGTTTCGGACGCTACCGGAATACCGGCCGAATGGGACCTGAAAACCGGGAAAAATATCAAGTGGGTTGCCGAAATCGGCTCCCAGTCCTATGGAAATCCCACGATATTGGGTGGCAAAGTCTTTGTGGGCACCAACAACCAGCGGCTGCGCAATCCCAATCAGACCGGAGACCGGGGCGTCATCATGTGCTTCCGGGAAGAGGACGGGAAATTCCTTTGGCAGATGACCCACGAAAAGCTTGCAGCAGGTCGGGTCAACGACTGGCCCGAGCAGGGCATTTGCTCCTCGCCGGCGCTGTCCGGAGATCGACTCTACTACGTCTCCAACCGGGCGGAAGTGGTGGCCCTGGACACCGAAGGGTTCCTGGACGGGGAGAACGACGGCCCCGTGAAGGACGAGAAACACTCCTCCCCCATCGACGGGGACGTGGTGTGGACCTTCGACAT
>JAJECY010000140.1 GCA_022821775.1 Acidobacteriota bacterium | reverse complement strand
GCCGGTCCAGTTCCGGATCGGAACCTCGTTGTTGAACATCGGCCACGGCCAGGCGGGCCCTGACTCCCTCGGTTACCACCACTCGGACCTGGCTGTCGTTTTCCTGGCCGACTGCCGGCGATGGACCACTGAGGAATGTCGCCGCCGACAGGCAGACTGCGGTAAGAAATTTGGTCATGGGTTTTCTGTTTCTGAGACGGAACACTGAGCCTACCTGGAATACTCGAACCAGAATTCAGCCACCAACCGGGTCTCTCCGCCGGGAAGGGGAGGGAATCTGGAGGCCTTGATGGCCCTCAGGCCGGAACGGTCCAGTGACGGGACCCCGCTGGATTGCTTGACGGTTTCTCGAACAATCGACCCGTTCCGGCGGATGGTGAACTGCACCACCACCCGCTTCGCCGTGCGGACGTTGGGGCTGACCAGGTTTTTCTGCCAGTTGCTGCTGACGATGTCGCGAATCTGTCTCACGTACCAGCCGTACTTCTTGCCGAAAAACCCGTCGCCCAAGCCGATCCCCCCCGACCCCATGCCGGTTTGAAACTGGGAATAGGAGAGGTCGGGAGCGCCCCCCTCGCCAAAGGGAACTCTATCGGAAGGAGGAACCTGGGCAACCTGCTTGGGAGCTCGGCGCCGGGCGCGCGGCCGCTTCCTGGCCCTGCGCTTCTTCTTGACCTCGAAGGCCTTGGGGTCGGGGACCTCCGCGTCGGGTTCAGCCGCCTTGGCCTCTTCGGTCTGACCCAGACCCTTGGATTCGGTGGCGATGTTGCTGTCCGTCCTCTGCGTGGGACGAGGCAGGTTGAGGCCTCGAATGGTTGCTCCCTGCACCAGGCCGACCGAAATGGAGCCGCCACCGCCCTGACTGTCTCCCCAGGGGTCGGCGCTTGGGTTGAGGTAGGAGGGCAGCAGGAAGAAACTCACCGCCACCAGCAGGTGGCTGACGACCGAAAGGTAGAGGTACCCCCCCAGTTTTTCCTTCTGCATTTCAAAAACGGAGTGTCGCTGGGCCGGCATCGGATTCCAGGGCAGGGAGAAACGGGGAATTCCAGCCCTCGCCGAGTGGCGGGGCCGAAAGCGTCCCGGCTACTGTTCCGGCTGGGTGACCACGTTGATGTTCTTCACGCCCGCCAGACGGGCCCGGTCCATGACCCGCACGACGGTGCCGTAAGGCACTTCCTCGTCGGCGCGCAAATAGATCATGGCGGTTTCCGGGTCCTTGATCCTGGCCTGCAGGTGGGCTCCCAAATCGTTGATGTTGATGGGATCGGAGCCCACGAACAGCCGCTGTTCCCGGTTGATGCTGACCACCAGCAATTCCTTGGTCAACTCGCTGACCGTCTTGGTCTTGGGGACGCTGACCTCGATTCCGGACTGAATGATCGGAGCAGTCAGCATGAAGATGATGAGCAGAACCAGCACCACGTCTACCAGGGGAACCACGTTGATTTCCGAAAGCGACGTTTGGGTTCTCCCCTGCGCGTTGGTGAATGCCATCGGTTCACCCTTCAGCCGTTCTTGGACGCCGGGCCTCGGGACGGGGTTGCCGGATCGGCCCGCTTACAGGAACGTCCGCTCCATCAGATTCAGGAACTCCAGGGAGAAGTCGTCCATGGCGGAGGCGAACTCCTTGAGGTGGTGGACAAAATAGTTGTAGGCGATCACTGCCGGAATGGCTGCAAAAAGACCGGCCGCGGTGGCGATGAGAGCCTCCGAAATGCCGGGGGCCACGGCCCGGATGGTGGCTGCTCCCTCCATTCCCAGGCCGGCAAAGGCGTCGATGACGCCCAGGACCGTTCCGAACAACCCGATAAAGGGAGCTACCGAGGCCGTGGTGGCCAACCAGCTCATGTTGCGCTCCAACTTGGTCAGTTGCACCGAGGAGGCGCGGGAAAGCGCCCTCTGAATGACGTTGATGGTCTTGAGTGTTGGAGAGGGGGCGGGGCGGTCACCGGAGGGTTGGCTCATCAACTGGGCTTCCAGTTCCTCGTAGCCGGCCAGAAAGACCTCCACCAGGGGAGTCTGCCTCAGGGTTTCGCAAGCTGAGCTGATTTCCGAAAAGCGCGCGCTCTTCCGGAAGATGCGCAAAAAGGCTTCCGAGTCGGCGCGCAGCTTTTTCAGATAAAAATATTTCTTGAAGGTGATCGCCCAGGAAAAAATCGAGAAGAATACAAGGACCAGCAGGACGCCCTTGGCCAGGGGACCCGACTGAAGGATCAACTTCAACAAGTCCATCTCGGCTCCCTGCGCGAGCACAGGGAGCAAACCGCCCGGTTCTATGGTCAAACACGTCCCCCAGCGTTTTCCTGGACTGCCAGAATGAACCCCGTCACAACCGTGTTGTGCCGGAAGTTACCATAGACCTCTCGGGGTCGTCAACCGGCCCCCGAATAACCGGCTCGGTCCCCGCCGAGCCTGGATTTCTCACCAGGTCGCGACCAGTATTTCAACCTGCCTCGGCCGGGGGGCGACCGGCCTGCCCGCGCTCCCAAGAGGCACCCCCTCCTTCCCCTTTCCTCCTTCAACCCTCTCCCTTCAAACTTCAAACTTCTCCCTTCAAACTTCAACCTTCCCCCTTCAAACTTCAACCTTCCTCTTTCAAACTTCAAACTTCTTCTATGGTACACTCAGCCCTCCTCCTGAAGCAGATTCCACGATTTCAGACCGACCTCCGCCTTATGCTGAAGTTCCTCGAAATACGCGATTTCGCCCTGGTCGACCACCTTTCCCTGCAATTCCGGGAGGGCTTGAACCTGTTGACGGGCGAAACAGGTTCGGGCAAGTCGATCATCGTTGATGCCCTGGGGTTGCTGGCGGGCGCCAAGGCGCGGGCCGAAATGGTTCGCACCGGGTTCCGCAAGGCCACCGTTTCGGGCTGCTTCGAGGGCGTGGAGCGGTTGCGCGGCCTTCTGGAGGCGAGTGGGCTCGAGTTCGATCCGGAAGGGATAATCGTCAGGAGGGAGGTCGTTTCGGATGGCAAGGGAAGGGCTTTCGTCAACAACCAGATGGTGCCGGTATCCTTCCTGAGGAAACTGGGGTCCCATTGCGTCGACATTCACGGTCAGAGCGACCAACAGTCCCTTTTCAGTCGCGATTCCCAGTTGCAATGGCTCGATCTGTACGGCGGCCACCAGGCCCCCCTGGCTGAGGTCGGCGACCTCTACGCCAAGCGGGAACAACGCCGGGAGCAGGTCCGGCGCCTGAAGTTGAGCGAGCAGGAGAGGTTACGGGCCATCGATCTGCTGTCGTTTCAGATCGATGAAATCCGCAAGGCGGGGTTGTCCTCCCCCGGCGAGGAGTCTCAACTCCTGGAGGAGCGCCGCCTTCTCTCCAACGCGGACCGCCTCTTCCAGGCCTCTCATCAGGCCTATGCCGACCTCTACGAATCGGACGACTCGATTGGCGCCCGTCTCAGGCAGACCGGCCGTCTGCTGGAGGAGTTGGGATCACTGGACGCCCGCTGCCGAGAACTGCGGGAGCAGTTTCAATCGGCCTGCATCAGCATCGAGGATGTTTCGCTGGCCTTGCGGGAGTATGTCTCCAGGATCGAAGTGAACCCGTCCCGGCTGGATCGGATCGAAGAGCGCCTGGTTGAAATCGACCGTCTCAAGAGAAAGTACGGGGAATCGGTCGAGGCCGTGATGGCCTATGGTCAACGGATCGAACGGGAACTGAGGGAACTCCGGGAAGCCGACCGCAGGGTCGAGGCGATCGAGAAGGAACTACAGAGTCTCGATAGCGACTATCTGAAACGTGCCGAGTCACTCAGCCTCCAGCGGAAAAAGGCCGCCGAGCGACTCGAGCGCTCCATGGGCAAAGAGCTGGGTCAACTGGCCATGGAAAACACCCGTTTCCGGGTGGCCTTCTCTTCCGTTCCCGGCCGCGGTGGGGAGTCCGCATCCGGCTCCGGGGCGCCCGGCACGGCGCGCGGGACGGACGTGATCGACTTCCTGATCAGTCCCAATCCGGGTGAGGATCTGAAGATCCTGGCCAGGATTGCCTCCGGCGGAGAGGTCTCGAGGATCATGCTGGCCCTGAAGACCATCCGTTCCATCGATAATCGAGGAAAAACCCTGGTCTTCGACGAGGTCGACAGCGGCATCGGCGGGCGGGCGGCCGACGTGGTCGGGCGGAAACTCAAGTTCCTTTCCAAGGCCAACCAGGTATTGTGCGTGACACACCTCCCGCAGATCGCCTCCTATGCCGACAACCATTTTCATATCGAGAAGAGGGTGGAGGAAAACCGGACCGTAACCCGGGTTGCCCGGCTCGACCGGGAGAGCCGCGTTCGCGAAATCGCCCGCATGATCAGCGGGGAGCGGGTGACCGACAACGTCCTCAAGCATGCTGCCGAACTATTGAACAGCGCCTCGAAGTGAGGCGGTCCCAATCGGCCCGCCAATCGACCCCCGCCACCGCACTCCCTCTCCGTCCCCTGGTCACCCTGCCGGGCGGAACATTCGAGGGAAAACGGCCGATTGTGTATATAGGATGAACCACGAATGGACACCAATGAACACAAATAGAAAAGGTTCATCATTAACATCGATGCACAGGATGCACAGGATAACCAGCAGGTGACGCTGCTGCACCAGATGCCGGCTCGGGCAATGATCGTGTGCGGATTTGCTGATGCTCTGCATTACAAGCCAGCCGTTTCCCGAAAAAATCCTGTGCATCCTGTGCATCGATGTAAATCAAAAATCAAACTCCAACCCCTTGGTGGCCCTTCGTCGCTCTTCGTGTGCCTTCGTGGATAACTCTTTTTGAGAACCGACCTTTTCTGCCGATGGTGGGAATCCGTGTTTCCTGCGGTTGGCGAGAAAGGCGGGTTAAGGCTCGACTTTGGACCCGGGTTCCTGCATTCTTTATTGAAGCTTCATGGGGTCTTCCTGCGAGCCAATGGATCCTGTTCCCATCAGCTTCCCTGCAGCGGCCGGCATGAACGGCCTTCATTAGACTGTCGACCATGAACCAAGGCAAGAAGTTCTTCATTGAGACGTTCGGTTGTCAGATGAATCATCACGACTCCGAAAAGGTGTCCGGCAGGCTGGTGAAGATGGGGTATGTCCCTACCGGCAACGCCTCCGAGGCAGACCTGCTGCTGCTCAATACCTGCAATATTCGAGAAAAAGCCAACCAGAAGGTGTTCTCTCGTCTGGGAGCCGTCCGCAAGACCTATGGAGCCAAGCCCACCGCCAAGATCGGCCTGCTGGGCTGCATGGCCCAGATGGAGGGGGCCTCGATCTTCAAAAAGGCTCCCAAGGTAGACCTGGTGGTTGGATCCAGCAGCTACTCCTTCCTGCCCGAGCTGGTTTCCAGGCTAGAGCAGGGAGAACGGCAAGTGATCGACGTTTCCCAGGACAGCGACCGCCTGTTCGAAACCGAAGCCGGCGCCAGGGAGAGTCCCTACAAGGCCTTCGTCACCATTATGGAAGGGTGCAACCGCTTCTGCTCTTTCTGCGTTGTTCCCTACACCCGGGGACCCGAGCGCAGCCGCCCCGGCCGGCATGTTCTGTCCGAAGTGGAGAGCCTGTCCTCCCGGGGTTTTCGGGAAGTCACCCTGCTCGGGCAGACAGTCAACTCCTGGCGGGACCCTCTGGGAGAGATCTCCTGCTTCACCGACCTGCTGCGTCGCGTGGCGAGGATTGAAGGAATCCGACGTATTCGTTTCACCTCCCCCCATCCGAGCGATTTTCAGCCCGACATCGTCGAGGTGATCGAGACGGTCCCCGAGGTCTGCAACCAGATTCATCTGCCCTTGCAGTCGGGTTCCACGGCCGTCCTGCAGCGAATGAAGCGGGATTACACTCGCGAGCAATACCTGGAAAAGGTCGCCTTCCTGAAGCGCTCCAAGCGGGATATCGCCCTCTCCACCGACATCATCGTGGGATTCCCTGGAGAGACCCAGCAGCAGTTCGAGGAGACGCTCTCCATGGTGGAGACGGTCGGATACGACTCCATGTTTTCCTTCAAGTTCTCTCCCCGTCCGGGGACCGAGGCCTTTGCATTCCAGGATGTGATTCCCGAGGCGGAGAAGAGCCGCCGGCTCCAGGTTCTCCAGCAATTTCAACGCAAGATACAGCTCGAAAGACACGCCCGACTGGTGGGAAAGGAATTCGAAGTGCTGGTCGATGGCAGCAGCCGAAGGGACAGCCGGGTGCTGGCGGGGCGAACGACTCAAAACAAGATCGTCAACTTCAGCGGTCCTCCCGAATTGCTGGGCCGGTTCGTGCCGGTGAAAGTGACCGACTATGCCCCCAACAGTTTGCGGGGAGAATTGGTTGGGTGCTAGACTGAATCCGGTGGGTGCGGCGGGACCCCGGGGACCGAGGAGCTCGAGAATGCAGATTGAAATGAAGATTCGCGGCCTGATGATGGATCCCGTCACCAACGTGCCCATCGTGATCCTGAAGGGTGCCGAGGGCAACGCCCTGCTGCCCATTTGGGTTGGCGTTTACGAGGCCAATGCCATCGCCCTTGAGATCGAGAAAATCTCCAGCCCGCGCCCCATGACCCACGATCTGCTGAGAAACGTCCTGAACGGATTGAGCTGTTCGGTGATGAAGGTGGTGGTGAACCAGCTCAAGGACGACACCTTTTACGCCGTCATCTGGCTGGAACGGGAAGGCCGCCTGATCTCGATCGACTCCCGCCCCAGCGACGCCCTGGCTCTGGCGCTGCGTACGGATTCTCCGATTTTCGTTGAGGAAGAGGTGATCAAGACTTCCAAGGCAGCCTCGGCCGACAAGGAAAAATCGGGCGACGAGGAACTGAAGCGCTGGCTGGAGAATCTGAATGACGAGGACCTGGGCAAGTACAAGATGTAGCCCTTTTTCTTGCGCTGGCCGGTGGCAGGACTATAATGGAGAGCGTTTCCCAAACGAATCCCGACCGTTCCGGCGCCAACCCGCGCCGGGGTTATTGAGGAGGAAGCCATGAGACGTTCACTCTCGGGCCTCTGTCGGTTCTGCGGCCGCCTTGTTCTGGCGGCCGGTCTATGTCTGCTGGTGGGCAGCCTGGTGGAGGGGCCTCACTCGCCGCTTTCCGCCAGCCAGAAGAAGTCCAAGAAGAAGGACAAGAAGAGGGGACAGCCTGTGGAAGAGGTTGCGCCCGAGCCGGCGGTGGAGCAGGCCAAAGTGCCCAAGCCGCCTCAGAATGACTTTACCGTTCAGGTCTACCAGAAGATGGACGAAGCCAAGCTGGAGACGGCCAGCTTCAAGGACCGGTTCGAGATCGACCAGGTCAGCCAGGATGTAGACGTGGTCATTACCTATTACAACTGGTCCCTTGGCAACAAGGACTACTGGAATCGCCAGATCGGCATCGATACCAAGACGCCCTCGGGGGTCACCGTCGAACACATCACCAAGAGCGGTTTTGGAGACCTGGGATATGTGCTGGAAGGCGAACCCGTCACTAAGGACGTCTATCGCGCAGAGCAGGTGGTCGTTCGGGGAGACGTGGCCACGGCCCGGATGGTCGACAAGGAGATCGGTCCGGACGAGCAGGCTCGATTCAAGTACCTGATGACCAAGTTCGTTCTGGAGAAGTGAACCGGCTGTGAGTATCGCCGGCTGCCGTTGCTCTTGCTTCAAACAACCCGACTCCGCGCTGCATGCGACGGGGTAAAAAGAGTTATCCACGAAGACACACGAAGGACGACCAAGACACACGAAGTGAGACGCCGAGGGGAGCCGGAACCTTTCCGTGCTCCCGATACGCCATCCGGGTCCCCTGTTTCTCTCTCGAATGATCCGCCCGTCGTGGGGGGCGGGGGCGGAACTTGCCTGTAGCTTCTTTTTCACCCCTGAGAGCTGCCCCGCGACTTCCCGCAGCAACATGACGGTGGCCGGTTCGAACTACCCATGAAATGTGCCTCTGCAGGGAGGATGTTTCTCCTTGTCCTGTTGCTGGCCCTGGTCGCGCCGGGTCAGCTTCAGGCCAAGAAGCTCTTCCGAAAAGCCGCCAAGAAGCAGTTGAAGCACTACCTGGTGGAGGTTTGCGACTGGATCGAAGCCCAGGCCGGGGAGGAGTCCGAGTCCGCCGCCCGAACTTCAGGAGCATCGATTCGCGCCCTGCTGGCAGGCTACGATTTGGCGGGAAAGCGGAAAAACTACCTGCACGCAGCCCTGGCGTGGGGCGATCGGCTGATTGCGCAGCAGCACCCGGTGCGGACAGCCGCCGGCAACCCGGGAGCGCTGTGGGTCGACCGCAATGACGGCCTTCCCTTGAACTCGGCGGATTCCAGCCTGGCCGCGGCTGCACTGGCCCGGAGCCACGTCTATGCGGACAAAGCCCGCAAGCGCGCCTATCGCCGGGCATTGGAACGATACGCCCGGGTCCTGGTGGAGGGCTACCAGGGGGACGGGTCGAGGAAGGGTTGGGAAGGGTCGAGTGGCTGGGTTATCCCCCAAGGCGAGGACGCAGGCGCCATCGCCATGGGAGTTCTCGGCGGCCAGGCTTCGGTCGGACCTTCCACGGCTTCCACCGCGGCCGGCAGCCTGTTTTTTTCACAGCTCTATGCGCTCACCGAGAATCCGCAATACCAGCGCCTGGCGGCGGATGGAGTGCGTTGGCTGGTCCGGAGCCGGAGGCCCAATGGACAGATTCCCTCCATCGTCGATGGAACGGTCTCTTTGCAAGGTTCCGTGGGCGTCATCCCCTATTGGGCCGAGGCGGTTCAAGCCGCCTACTACCTATTGGACGACAAGGATCTGACCGGCTGGATGCTGGTGGAACTGGACCTGACCATCCGCTGGCTGCTGAGGGTCCGAAGCGAGGAGGGACTGTGGGGCGAAGGGGCCGAGAAAAGGGTCACCACCAGCGTTGCCACCCTGTTGGCCTGGTTCTACCTGAGTGGGGATTCGGACGAATCCATCCCGCCCACCCTCAATCCGCCCTGGAACATCTGGCTGAATCCGGTTCACGCCCAGTCGTTCGGGGTGATGGTGGATGAGCCCATCTCGGGGCTGGTGGGGATGACCGCGGCCGAGATGATCAAGCCGGGAATCACCTTCAAGAAAAAATAAGCCCAACCCCCGCCCCCCGCGACGGGGCGGTTCATCCGAGGATGAAACCGAGGACCTGGATGGCGTATCGGGCGCACGGAATGGTTCCGGTTCCCCTCGGCGTCTTGCTTCGTGTGTCTTCGTCGTCCTTCGTGTGTCTTCGTGGATAACTCTTTTTACCCCGTCGCATGCCGCGCGAAACCGGGTTATATCAGGCAAGCAGATTATCTTTCGGGCAGCTCCACCGCTCTCAGGTTTCGAAAGTCCAGGTTGGTAGTCGGATCGTGGGCTTGCAGGCTGAAGGTGCCTCCCTGCAGTCGGGCTTCCTTCCTGGCGTTCTTTCCTTCGGCACGCTGGTCCGTGAAGTCGGTGACCGGGTAGCCGTTCACCCAGACCGCGATGTGGCGGCCCTTGGCCGTGATCGTCTTGGTGAAGAATTCACAGTCGCTTGGGATGACCCGCCGGGCGGGGTGGTAGAAGTAGAGCCCGCCCGTGCCGAAGTCCACCGGCCTGGTGCGATCGCCCTCTTCGAACTGGTTGCGAATCTGGGATTCGTAGCCGGTCCAGAACCCCTCCGGGTCACCCCGAAAGAAGACGCCACTGTTGGGATGGGTATCCGCGTCAGGGGCATTGGTCCGGATGTCGAGCTGGAAGACGAAATCCTTGAATGTCTTTTCCGTTTCGAGTTGCCCGGCTCCCTTTTCCACGTGAATCAGTCCCTGGCTGGCCGACCATTCGTGCGGCATCGGCTTTTTGGGCCGGTCCACCTCCCGCCAGCCCTTCAGGCTCTCTCCGTCGAATAGCGATTCCAGGCCCAGGGGCTTCAGCTTGATGTTGCGAAATTCTATCCCTTTGCCCTGGTTGTATTGCAGCCCGATGTGGCCGGTCCGGTGGACCTCGGTTCGGGCATCCAGGATCTGTTCGCCATTGAGCCGCACAATGTAATGGTCGCCTTGTACCGAGATCTCATAACTCTGCCAGCGGTCGGGGTCGGTGGTCACCGGTTTGGCCTTGATGTGGTTGACCAGGCTGCCGGTGGTGTAGCTGGCGTGTGAATCGCAAATCTGGAGTTCGTATCCGGTCAGGTGGGGTTCTCCCTCCTTGAGGGAGCGCAGAAAGACACCGCTGTTGCCGTCGGCGGCAGTACGATATTCCAGCTTCAACAGATAGTCGGCGAACTGGGCATTGGTGGCCAACCAGCCGGAGTTGCCGGAGGCAGCCGAGAGGACCCCGTTCCCAATCTGCCATTCAGCCTCTCCCAATGCCTCCCATCCGAAGGTGGTCTCTCCGTCCCAAAGAAGAATCCAGCCCTGGCCAACCTCCTCGGGGGAGAGCGTGTTGGGTGGAGCGTCGGCTTCCGCTCCGGAGTCGGAGGGGGGCGGGGGAGTCTCCCGAGACTCGCAAGAGAGCAGGAACAGCATGCAGAAGATCAAGCCCAGGGCGCCCATCCGGGAGCCCTTCTGTCGACTGTTTGCAAGCGGCTGGTTCAAGATCGACCTCCAGGTGGGAATGATGAGTGATGAATGATGAATGAGGCCGTTCCGTTTGGGAGTGCGGGTCTCTGACCTTCCCGCTTCTGAAGGCACTGTTCCACCGCCGGTCTCCCGGCGTGCCCGCCAACCCTGCCTTCTTGGGTTCCTGGCCGTTGCCCATGCCTGAATGGCGCAACGGGATTTGTTGTTGCTGGCTGACGCGGCGCCGAGTCGAACGGAAGGGTGCATGATACCATAGTCGTCGGTTGTGCTTTCCGCTTGGTGCCCCGATGGGAATTGGGGTCCGGTGGCAGGGCATCAGGCGGGTTCCTCTCCGGTCGATTCAGTCCATGGGTGCTGTCGATCCAATGCCAGCAGGGTTTCAGGGTCAGCGTGTGGTTGCCTTCGAAAGCCGTTCCGCGGAGGAAATGGCCTCGTTGATCTGCAGACATGACGGTGTGGTGCAACTGGCACCGGCCATGGCGGAGGCCCCGCTGGAACAGAACCTCGGCGCCATCCGATTCGGGGAGAGGCTCCTCCGGGGCGAGGTTTCGGTAGCCGTCTTCATGACCGGAGTGGGGACACGTACCCTGATGGAGGTGCTGCAGACCCGATACCGGCAGCAGGACCTGCTGGGGGCCCTGGCCGGAATTACGCTGATCGCGCGCGGCCCCAAGCCCATCGCAGCCCTGAGGGCCCTGGGCCTGTCCACGGTCATTCCCGTTCCCGAACCCAATACCTGGCGGGAAGTTCTGGAAGTCATGGACACCAGCGAAGGTTGCCCCAACCTCTCCGGGTTGACGGTGGCCGTTCAGGAGTATGGGACGCCCAATCGATCGTTTCTGGCAGAACTCAGGAAACGTGGAGCCGAGGTGCTGCAGGTTCCGGTCTATCGGTGGACCCTCCCCTCCGACACCGGTCCCCTTTGCCGGGCCATCGACGCCCTGATTGCCGGAACCTGCCGGGTTGCCCTGTTCACCAATTCCATGCAGGTGTCCCACCTCTTCCAGTTGGCCGGCCAGCAGCAAAAGGCCGACGCCCTCCGCCGAGCCTTGAACACCGCGGTGACCGCTTCCATCGGTCCCAATTGCAGCCAGGCGCTACGCCGGGAGCTTGTGCGGGTAGACCTGGAAGCCGGTCAGCCCAACATGGCCCGGCTGGTGGAGGAGGCCTCCAGGAGAACAGCCGGCAGGCCGCGAGGCCAAGGCCCGTCGGCCTCTACCCGGGAAGCCGTTTCGGTGGAAGTGGAATTGGAACGGCCGGCGCCGCCCAACTACAGCCGGTTGGACAGCAGTGTCTTCATGAGGGCCTGCCGCCGCCAGACGACCGAATACACGCCCATCTGGCTCATGCGCCAGGCCGGACGCTACATGGCGGAATACCGGGAAATACGCTCCAGGACTTCGTTTCTCGGCTTGTGCAAGAACTCCGACCTGGCGGCTGAAGTCACCGTCACCGCGGCCCACCGTCTCGGGGTGGATGCCGCCATCATCTTTGCCGATATCCTTCTGATCGTGGAACCCATGGGCCTGGGTCTCACCTTCGAGGAAGGCGAAGGGCCAAACATCCAGGGAGTGATCCGTTCACAGGCGGAGGTGGACCGGCTCTCGGAGGTCGACCCGGAAGAATCCCTCTCCTTCGTGTTCGACGCCATTCGCAAGGCTCGGGCCGGCCTGCGATCCGACCTGCCGCTCATCGGGTTTGCCGGGGCCCCTTTTACGCTGGCCTCCTACATCACCGAGGGGGGAGGTTCCAAGAACTATGTCCACACCAAGGAACTGATGTACCGGCATCCCGGAGCCTGGGACAGCATGATGCAGTTGATTTCCCGAAGCGTAGCCAAGTACCTCAATGGTCAGATTCTCGCCGGGGCTCAAGCCGTTCAACTCTTCGACAGTTGGGCCGGTTGCCTCGGCCCGGAGGACTACCGGCGTTCGGTGCTGCCCTATACGATCCAGGTGATCGAAAGCATCAGGCCCCGGGTTCCGGTCATCTACTTCTCGACCGGTACCGGCGGATACCTGGATTTGGTCAAATCGACCGGAGCCGACGTCATCGGGGTGGACTGGCGCGTCGATCTGGCCCAGGCCTGGTCCGGGATCGGCCACGGTCAAGCGATACAGGGCAACCTGGATCCCCTGGTGCTGCTGGGAGAACCCGGAAGCATCGCGGAGAAGGCCGGGGAGATCCTGGATGGGGTGGGAGGGCGGCCGGGTCACATTTTCAATCTGGGCCACGGCGTTCTGCCCCAGACCCCGGTGGACCACGTGCTGAGACTGGTGGACGCCGTTCACGAGCGAAGTAGGAAGTTTGAAGTTTGAAGTAAGAAGTTTGAAGTTTGAAAGGGGAAGGGCGGTGTGAGAAGGTTGGAGCTGCTGTTGTCTGTTCTTCATTTTATTGATGATGCTGGTCAAATCACGAGCGAAGCGGGAGGGCTCGGTCGTCCGGGTGAGAAGCGCCAGCCGGGTTGGGCGGAGAGATTCCGGCAGCCAAAAACGGTTTGACTTTCGAGGAGAAGGCTCTTAAGGTTTGGAGCATTGGCGGGAATAACTCAGCGGTAGAGTGCAACCTTGCCAAGGTTGAAGTCGCGGGTTCAAATCCCGTTTCCCGCTCCAGATTCAAAAAGGGCTATCGATCAGCAAGTGGTCGCATTGCGCACCCCTTGATCGATAGCCTTTTTTTTAAAAGCCTTTTGCAAAAGGCTCAACAATGACTCCAACCCTCTCACACTGCCCTTCCCCTTTCAAACGTCTTACTTCAAAATTCCTCCTTCAAACTTCAAACTTCAAACTTCTAACTTCAAACTTCTAACTTCCTCCTTCAAACTTCCCTGATTGGCAAAGCGCATCCGGCAAAGGAACACCCCCTGGTTGACCTCTTTCAGGTCGGCCTTAAGGCAGATGAAGCGCTCCGAATGTGCGGGAGCGTCGCGCACGCCGCAATCCGTGCGGTCCTCCCGGTGCCGCTGTCGGATCAACGCCACCACGGCCAGAGTGAGCGCTTTGGCTAACAGGATGATTGACAGGTAGAGATAGAAGTGGGTCATGACCTGTTACCCGCCGAAAGGCTTCGGGAGAGCCACCCTTCCAGGGGATAGGCAGTGGGAAAACCGGCGGTTTAACCCCCAACTTTAGGTTGCGCCCCCGCGATTGTCAACCGGCCCTCTGCCTGTTGTCATTCGCCCTGCTCGCCGGTGGATTCCGCTTCCGGGAGAGCCTCGGACGGGTCGGCTCCCTTTCCAATCCACCCCTCCGGGACCTCCGGTTTTGATCTTGACTTGAACTTTCTCAACCGCTTAGATTGAGCTGGGGTCGATACGGGGCGAACCCGGCAACCAGAGGCGAAATGAGGATCCTGTCAAGTGGCCAGATGAGCTGGGTGGATCGGGAGACTACCTCCCGGTACGGTCTCCCCAGCCTGCTGCTCATGGAGAATGCCGGCAGCGGGGTCGTGCGCGAGATGGAGCGGCACTTTGGCGGGCTCCAATGCTCGAGGGTGCTGGTGGTCTGCGGCAAGGGGAACAACGGAGGAGACGGCCTGGTGGTGGCCCGACACCTCCACCTGGGTGGCGTGGCCACCCAAGTGGTGCTGACGGCTCGTCCGGAGTCCTTGAAGGGTGACGCCCGGACCAATCTGGAAGTGGCTCGAAAGATGGGAGTTCCCATTGAGTGGATCGTCGAGGAAGGCGATTGGTCCGACAGACTGCAATCCCGTCTCGACCCTGACCGGACCGACATCCTGGTGGACGCCCTCTTGGGCACGGGAGTCAGACTCCCGCTGACAGGTTTCATGGCGGAGGTCGTCAAACGCCTGAGGCGGTTTCCCCGCGTGGTGGCCATCGACCTTCCCTCCGGACTGGACTGCGATTGCCTGGGGAATCCCTCGGGCGATATGTCAGCCCCTGTGGCGGAGCTGACCGTAACCTTCACCGCGCCCAAGCCGGCCCACGTTTTCGCGCCGGCGGCCGGCTTCTCCAGGAATTGGGTGGTGGTTCCCATCGGCAGCCCTCCCGAACTGGTGGGGGAGTCGGGGTCGTGGCTCCACCAGGTCACCCTGGCCGAGGCTGCATCCACCCTGCAGTCCTTCGCGAGAGAGCCGGAAGCCCACAAGGGACACTTCGGCCACGTCCTGGCGGTGGCCGGTTCGACCGGTAAGACCGGGGCCGCCGCCATGGCGGCGCAGGCGGCTCTTGCCTGTGGCGCCGGGCTGGTGACCCTGGCGGTGCCCGCCCCTTGCCAGCCGGTTGTAGCCGGTCAACTCCTGGAGGTCATGACGGAGCCGCTGGCAGCCACCCCCGGCGGGGGATTCTCCATCAAGGCGTTCGACTACTCGAGAGTCGAGGACTTGCTGCAAGGCAAGACGGTGGTGGCCTTGGGGCCGGGCTTGGGGCGCGAGGGCGAAACGGTCCAGTTCGTCAGGCGCTTCCTGGAGGACTGCCGGCTGCCGGTGGTCCTGGACGCCGACGGTATCAACGCCTGCCGGGACGCCTTGGAACTGTTGGGGCGCAAGGAGGAGGTCTTGGTGCTGACCCCGCATCCGGGGGAATTCGCGCGGCTGCTGGGGATCTCGACCCGGGAACTGCAGGAGAATCGAATCGAGATGGCCCGGGGCT
Source organism: Acidobacteriota bacterium (assembly GCA_022821775.1). GTDB lineage: Bacteria > Acidobacteriota > Terriglobia > Versatilivoradales > Versatilivoraceae > Versatilivorator. Next base: position 21,960 of record JAJECY010000140.1, on the reverse strand, counting down.
TTGCCATGGAGAGGGGGCTGTACCTGGTCCTGAAGGGACACCAGACCCTGCTGGCCTCGCCTTCCGGCCAGGTCTACCTGAATTCAAGCGGGAACCCGGCCATGGCCAAGGGTGGTTCGGGAGACGTTCTGACCGGAATCGTGGCCGGACTCATGGCCCAATGGTTTTCCATGCCGGCCACCAGGGACCGCCGGGGAACCGACGACCTGGAGTCGGTCATCACCCTGGCGGTTTTCGTTCATGGTCTGGCCGGCGATCTGGCGCAGGAGATCCGCGGAGACCAATCGGTGATGGCCTCCGATCTGACCGGCTTCACGGCCGACGCCCTGGGGAGAATCCGGGAGGCTGCCCCCGGGATCGGCACCGGACGCGCCGCCTGCAGCCGCCCTCCCCGGACGGCCCGAACCCGATGACCCTGAATATCTTCAGCCATTCCGCGCGACAAACCTTCCAGGCGGCGTTCGCCATGGGGCAGACGCTGGAGCGGCCCTGCATGTTCCTGCTGGACGGCCCGCTGGGAGTGGGCAAGACCGTGTTTTGCAAGGGGATGGTCTGTGGACTGGGCCTGGAGGATCCTGACGAAGTCACCAGTCCGTCCTTCACCCTGATCAACGAGTACGGGGCGCGGCTGCCCGTGTTTCACCTGGACTTGTATCGCGTCGAGCCGGGGCCGGATCTGGAGACTCTGGGCCTGGAGGAAATCCTGGACCGGGAGGCGGTGATCCTGGTGGAGTGGCCGGAAAAGCTGAGAGAGCAGGATCGCCAGGGAGCCACGCGGGTGGGTTTCGTGGATCTGGGCGGGGAGAGCCGGCGCATTGAAGTGGGGACGGCGGCGGCTTCCGGACAGGGAAGTGGATGGTTTCATGAAACTGGACGTGCTGGCCTTCGGAGCCCATCCGGATGACGTCGAGTTGTCGGTGGGCGGAACTCTGGCCAAGTTGGCCGATCTGGGTCATCGGACCGGCGTCGCCGACCTGACTCGGGGCGAGCTGGGGACTCGGGGGACCTCCCGGATCCGTTCCCGGGAAGCCCAGGCCGCGGCCGAGGTCCTGGAATTGAAGACAAGAGTCAACCTGGGGCTTCGGGACGCCCACCTTCAGGACACCTCGGCAGCGCGCCTCAAGGTCATCGAGCGATTACGGGAGTTCCGTCCGGGCCTGGTATTCGCTCACCACTGGGACGACCCCCATCCCGATCACGTGGCCGCCAGCCGGATCGTGACCTCTGCCTGCTACCTTTCCGGCCTGGAGAAAATCACCACCGCTCAGCCGCGGTTTCGGCCCGACCGCATTGTCTACTTCCGGCAAGCGAGTTTCCCGGTTCCTTCGTTCCTGGTCGATATCAGCGGCTTCTTTGAGCAAAAAATGCGAGCCATCGGTTGTTTTGCTTCCCAGTTGCACGACCCCGGATCGGATGAGCCGAGAACCTATCTGAGCGTCCCCGAGTTTCTTCCGGCCCTCAGGGCGCTCAACCGGCATTACGGCTCTCTCATCCGGACAAGCTACGCGGAAGCCTTTCATACCCGAGAGGCACTGGCCGTGGGGGATCCGGTGGCCTTTTTCGCCTCGTCCCGAAAGGCGGCGTCGCCATGAGAATCGGAATCACCTGCTACCCCAGCTACGGCGGAAGCGGCGTGGTGGCCACCGAAATCGGCAAGGAACTGGCCGAACGGGGGCATGAGATCCATTTCATCACCTATGCGATCCCGATCAAGCTGGATGCCACCAGCGATCGGATTCATTTCCATGAAGTGGAAATGATGAATTACCCCCTGTTCGAGCATCCTCCCTATGCCCTGGCTTTGGCCACAAAGATGGCCGATGTCGCCATCCACCAGGATCTGGACCTGCTGCATGTCCATTACGCCATTCCCCATTCGGTAAGCGCCTTCCTGGCCAAGGAGATGCTCAAGCCAAAGCGGCTTCCCGTAATCACCACCTTGCACGGAACCGACATCACCCTGGTGGGCAACGATCGATCCTATCTGCCCATTACCCGCCTATCGATGGAAAAGAGCGACGGGGTGACGGCGGTATCCGAATTTCTGCGAGAACTGACCCGGCGGGAATTCGAAATGGACAGTCCCATCACGGTCATTCCCAATTTCGTCAATTGCGAAGTCTTCCAGCGATCCCAGGACGAAATCCTCAGGGGGAAGTACGCCCTTCCGGGCGAAAAGATTCTGGTCCACATTTCCAACTTCCGCCCGGTCAAGAGAGTCAACCACGTGGTCGAGATCTTCGACCGGGTTCAGCGCCAAGTCCCGGCCAGGCTCCTGATGGTGGGCGACGGTCCGGAGCGCTCCAACGCCGAATGGCTGGCTCACAACAAGGGTCTGGAAGACCGCGTCGTCTTTCTGGGCAAGCAGGACTCCATCGCCGAGTTGCTGGGTGTGGCCGACCTTCTGCTGCTCCCCAGCGATACCGAGTCCTTCGGCCTGGTGGCGCTGGAGGCCATGGCCTGCCAGGTGCCGGTGATCGCCTCCAGGGTGGGGGGGCTTCCCGAAGTGGTCCGGGATGGGCGGGACGGATACCTGGTGACTCCCGGAGATGTGACCACCATGGCATCCAGGGCAGTCGAGATCTTGATGGATCCCGATAGACACCGAACCATGGGCCGGAACGCCCGCGATTTCGCCATGGAGAAATTCTGTTCCACCAAGATCATTCCCCTCTACGAGGAGTACTACCGGCAGGTGATTGGCGCTGTTGGTGAGGGATTGGAGATCGACGCCGCCACAAGCAAGTTGAGAGTGGAGAGTGAAGAGTGGTTGGTGGGGGGACGGGAGTAGGGGCAGGTTCCGTTAGACCGGAAAGTTGAATTTGGAAACATCGATTAACAGGATACACAGGATTAACAGGACGAGAGGCTGCTGCAAGGGAAGCTGATTGGCTGCATTTTCTCTCACCCGAACCCAAGTGGCGTTCCCTTTGAGGGGGTCAGGAACACAAGTCTTTCTTAGTGGCCCTTCGTCGTCCTTAGTGTGCCTTCGTGGATAACTCTTTTTTCCCGTTGGTTCAGGCGAGTGGGGAAGCGTGTCATGTCGGTCAAATCCGAGCCGGTCGAGCAGGTAGCCGGATTGCGGGAGCGGATTCGCTACCACGAGCACCGCTATTACGTGTTGAACGACCCCGAAATCCCCGATGGGGAGTTCGACGACCTCGTCGCGCAGCTCCAGCGATTGGAGTCGGCCCATCCCGAACTGGTGACTCCCGATTCTCCTACTCAGCGGGTGGGAGGAAACCCCGCCGAGGGACTGGTCGCGGTGGAGCACACCCTCCCGATGCTCAGCCTGGACAATGCCTACGGGGAAAGCGAGCTGCTGGGCTTTGACCGGCGCGTTCGGGAGGCGGCCACGGATGGTCAGACCGGATTTGTCTGTGAGCTCAAGATCGACGGCCTCAGCCTGGCCCTGACCTTCGAAAATGGATCGCTGGTTCGGGGAGTCACCCGGGGCGATGGGCTCCGAGGCGAGGATGTCACGGCCAACGTCCGCACTATTCGGTCGGTGCCGCTTTATGTGCCGGCTCTGAGCCGAGTGGCGCAAGGAGGAAAGGCGGTCGAGGTGCGGGGGGAGGTCTTCCTGCCGCTGGACGCCTTTCGAAAGCTGAATCAGGAGCGGGAGAAAAATGGGGAGCCCCTGTTCGCCAATCCGCGCAACGCAGCCGCCGGAACCCTGAGAACCTTGGATCCCGGCGTGGTGGCCGGGCGGAATCTGGATATTTTCGTCTACCAGGCCCTGGTGGATGGGCAGGTTCCGCGACGAAACCATTCCGAGGTCTTGGATTGGCTCAAGGAGGCCGGATTCAAGGTCAACCCTGACTGGAAGCGGTTTGCCTCAGTGCAGGAGGTGATCGACTTCTGCCGGCTATGGGAAGGCAAGCGGGAGAACCTCGACTACGAGATCGACGGCGTGGTGGTCAAGGTGGATTCCATTGTGCTCCAGCAGGACATGGGGGAAACCTCCAAGTTCCCCCGCTGGGCCGTGGCCTGCAAGTTTCGCGCGCGGCAGGCCACCACGGTGGTGAACGACATCCAGGTTCAGGTGGGAAGGACCGGGGCTCTGACACCGGTTGCCATGCTGGAGCCGGTTCGCCTGGCGGGATCCACCATCAGCCGAGCCACCCTGCACAACCTGGACGAGATCGCCCGGCTTGGAATCAAGATCGGCGACACCGTGTGGGTGGAAAAGGGAGGGGACGTCATCCCCAAGGTGGTCAAGGTCGTTGAAAACCTGCGCCCCGAAGGGGCTCGTGACTTTGTCCCTCCCCCCCGATGTCCCGTCTGTCAAGGAGAGGTTCGACGGTCCGAGGACGAAGCCGTCCTGCGCTGCGTCGATCCGGCATGTTCCGCGAAAATCAAGGCCAGCCTGCTGCACTTCTCCTCGCGCAAAGCCCTCCGTATCGAGGGCCTGGGAGAAGCCCTGGTCGACCAGCTCCTCGAGAAGGGCCTGATCCAGGACGCCGCCGATCTCTATGCCCTGAACCATGAGGACCTGGCCGGGCTGGACCGAATGGGGGACAAGTCTGCCCGAAACCTCCTGGAACAGATCGAAGCCAGCAAGAAACGATCCTTGGGACAGGTCATTTTCGGCTTGGGCATTCGCCACGTTGGCGAACGTACGGCCATGGTTCTGGCTCAGCACTTCGGCTCGTTGGAAAACCTGTCGGAAGCTCCGCTGGAAACGCTGGAGTCCGTGTTCGAAGTGGGGCCGGTGGTTGCCGAGTCGGTACGGCAGTTCTTTGTCCAGCCCGGCAACCGGCAGATGGTCGAGAAGCTCCGCAAGGCCGAGCTGAATCTGGAGGAAGAGCAGGCAGAGTCTTCCACTTCCGACCTCCAGGGGCAACAGGTGGTGCTGACCGGCAGACTGGCCACGCTCACCCGAGAGGAAGCCGGCCGCATGATCGCTCTCAGAGGAGGCCGGGTGACCTCGTCGGTCAGCAAGAAAACCGCTTTCGTGGTGGCCGGAGAGGATGCGGGCGGCAAGCTGGCCAAGGCCCGCGATCTGGGCGTCCCCGTAATGGACGAAACGGAATTTCTCGGGCTCCTGCAGGGACAGTGAGGTTGCTTGAGCGGGGGCTGCCCCGATTCTGGTGTGCGGATCATACGAGATTGAAACAGGGGGTTGTCGATGAAAGACGAACCACGAATGAACACGAATAGACACGAAGACTGACGGACCTCCTCCAACAAAAAAGCATAAGAACATGGATGAACAGGATAGACAGGATTACCAGGACGGGACGCTGCTGCAGGGAAAGCCGACTCGCGCGAAACGAGACACAGGATGCCTGCAATCGGGGCAAGGCGGTTGAGGACGATCATCCTGTAAATCCTGTGCATCGATGTTAATCGATCTTGTGGCGCACGGGGCCGAGACCAGACGCCGGAATGTGAAGGGCGTCACTTCGTGCCCTTGATGGAGTTCTTTTTCCCCTTCCTGTATTCTTCGTGGCCCTTCGTCGTCCTTCGTGTGTCTTCGTGGATAACTCTTTTTTTGTTGTTTCAGGCAAGCAGCCCCCCCCGCCCCCACGACGGGCGGATCATTCGAGAGAGAAACAGGAGATCCGGATGGCGTATCGGGAACACGGAAAGGTGCTGGCTCCCCTCGGCGTCTCACTTCGTGTGTCTTGGTCGTCCTTCGTGTGTCTTCGTGGATAACTCTTTTTGCTCCGTCGCATGCAGCGCGAAACCGGGCTGTTTCAGGCAAGCCTGCCCTCGAGTCTCCCCGCCTTGACCGCCGGCCTGCGGCTGTGTCACACTCTCCGGCATCCCATCACCTGAGGAGGAGACCAGACCACCCGGCATGATGAAGAAGAGTGTCGCCCTCGGCCATGGGGCGGAGGCGATCTTCGGCACCCTCGACGAGAACCTGGCTTTTCTCGAAAACGCATTCGACGTCAGACTTTCCCTGGCGTCCGAGACCCTGGTCATTGAAGGGAAGACAGGGGATGTTGAAGTCGTGGAACGGGCGGTGCGGGACTTCAATCAGGTCCGGGAGCAGGGATTCCAATTCAACAACGGAGACTTCCGGTCCATCCTGAAGATCATTTCGGAAGACCCCAAGGTTCGCCTGAAAGACTGTGTTCTCGCTCCTCGGAGGCGCCTTTCGGGCAGAAAACAGATCACTCCCCGAAGCCTCAACCAGCACCTCTACCTTCAGTCCATCGAAAAGTTCGACATGGTTTTCGGTATCGGCCCGGCCGGCACCGGGAAGACCTACCTGGCCGTAGCCATGGCCGTGGCCGCCCTGCTGGCTCGGCAGGTCAACCGGATCATCCTGGCCCGACCTGCCGTGGAGGCCGGCGAGCGCTTGGGCTTCCTGCCGGGCAGCCTGCAGGAGAAGGTGGACCCCTACCTGCGGCCGCTCTACGATGCCCTCTACGAGATGCTGGACATCGACAAGGTGGATCGCTACCTGGAACGGGGCACCATCGAGATCGCACCGATCGCCTTCATGCGAGGCCGGACACTCAACGATTCCTTTGTGATTCTCGACGAAGCGCAAAATACCACGTCGGAACAGATGAAGATGTTTGTGACGCGCATCGGCTTTCATTCCAAGGCGGTGATCACGGGAGACATCACCCAGATCGATCTGCCGCCCGGCAAGGTCTCCGGGCTGGTGGAGGCCACCCGTATAGTCTCCAAGGTCAAGGGCATCGAATTCGTCTACTTTCACGAAGGCGATGTGGTCCGCCACCCCCTGGTGCAACGGATCGTTCGCGCCTACGACGCCTACCAGTCGGAGAAGCCGGACGCCTCACGCGCGCCCGACCTCCTGCCGGATTCCGACCCGACTCCGGAGACTGATCCCAAGCAGGAATAGACTGCGCCGCGCCGATGGTTTCCCCAGGTCGTCATTGATGCCCGAGGTCCTAGTTCTCAACCGCCAGCGCCGGCATGCGGTCCCGCTGAAACGGCTTCGCCGGTTTGCCCTCGGACTTGCCGGCCGCGCCGGGTCGGACGCGATTGACTTCAGCGTTGTTCTGACCTCCGACCGAACCATTCGTCGCTACAACCGCCTGTTTCGGGGCAAGGACGAACCCACCGACGTCCTCTCATTCCCGGGACAGGATTCCCTCCCGGCCGGCGTTGACAATCCCTACCTGGGTGATATGATGATTTCCATTGAAACCGCCCATCGACAAGCCCTCACGCGAAATCACTCCCTGGAACGGGAGATCTGCACGCTCATGATTCATGGCTGGCTCCACCTGCTGGGCTTCGACCATGAGCTCGATCAGGGGCAGATGCGCCGCAAGGAGCTGCGGCTACAGAGAGAACTCCTATGATCACGGTTGGGGTGCTGCTGGCTGCCCTCCTCTTCCTGCTGGTCTTGACGCTGCTGTCTATCTTTGAAATGAGCCTCGGCCGCACCAACAAGGTGGCCATGCGGCGAATGGTGGAAAAGCTTTCTCCGGAGGCTGCCGGGCAGATCAAGCAGTTGATGGACAGCCGCCTGGAGAGCCAGGTGGACGTCTACGTGGGGATTCAGGTCTGCAGCGTTTCCATCGCCATCCTCCTGACCGGATACCTGCATTCGCAATTCGACGATTACCTGACAACCCTGCCGGCGGCCTTGGGGCTCATGTTTCTGGTGGTGATCCTCTTCAGGCAGTTGATCCCGAGGGTCTGCACCTTTCACAAGCCCGAACGGGTGGTCCTTACCCTGCTACCCATCTATCGGTTGCTGCGACCGGTCTTGAAGGGTATCGCCTTTCCGCTTTCGTCCAGCTTGCGGCTGTTCCGGCGATTCAACGCTCCCGAGGCCGAGGAGGAAAAAACGGAGCAGCATATCGAAGAGGAAATTCAGGCCTTTATCGACGTGGGCCAGGAAGAGGGCATCCTGAAGAAGGGAGAAGAGGACCTCATACAGTCGGTGGTCGAATTCGGCGAGACCGTGGCCGGGGACATCATGGTTCCCCGAACCCATATGGTGACCATCAACGTCAAGGCCACGCCCGGGATGCTCAAGCAACTGATCACCTCGACCAAGCACTCCCGGATTCCGGTGTACCGCGACCACGTGGAAAACATCCAGGGGTTTGTCTACCTGAAGGACCTGATCGATATCTGGGATACCCCGGTGACCCTCGACAACCTGGAGAGCCTGGTACGGCCCATCCAATTCGTTCCAGAGACCAAGCGGGTTGCCGAGTTGCTGGCGGAATTGCAGCGCCAGTCCTCCCACATGGCCATCGTGGTTGACGAACATGGAGGAGTGGCCGGATTGGTGACCATCGAGGACATCCTGGAGGAGATCGCGGGCGAGATCCATGACGAAGACGAGGTCGCCGAGAATCCACCGCTGGAAAAGGACGCCAACGGCTCCTGGCTCATCCCGGGGAATACGGCTATCCAGGAGGTCGAGGACCTGTTCCACATCAGGCTGCACAGCGAAGAGACCACCACCGTGGCCGGTTTCCTCACCACGGTGTTCGGCAGGGTTCCCCGCAAGGGAGAGAAGTACGACACCCAGGGAGTGCTGTTCGAGGTGCAGGAGGCCGACCACCGCAGAATCAGCAAGTTGCTTGCCCGGCAGAATGCTCCGCCGCAGCTCGGGCGGTGAGGATCGTTCTCCGGAACAGGGATGACGCCCATGAATGCCAAGGAAGGACTTCCGGTTCAAGTGCTTTCTGCTGGAGACTCACTCCCCGAAGCGGCGGGACCCGCATTCAAATCGGGGTTCGTCACCCTGCTCGGCCGCCCCAATTCCGGGAAATCCACCTTGCTCAACCACCTCTTGGGGGAAAAGGTATCCATCGTCTCGGACAAGCCTCAAACCACCCGGCACAAGATTCTGGGCATCCACACCCAGGCGGAAGGACAGATCGTCTTTGCCGATACCCCTGGAGTTCACAAGCCCGGATACGAGTTGAACCGGCGAATGATGCGGGCGGTTTACGATGCCCTGGAGGGCATCGACTTGCTGCTGGCCATGGTGGACGCCACTGCCGCCTTCGGTTCCGGCGACCGCTACCTGCTGGAGTTGATCAAGCAGCGCAACCTGCCGACGCTGCTGCTGCTCAACAAGATAGACCTGCTGGCCAAGGCCAGGCTGCTCCCCCTTATGGATTTCTATTCCAGGCAGTTCCAGTTTGCCGAAATAATCCCCGTGTCCGCCCTGAAGGGAGACAACCTGGACCTGCTTTTGAAGCAGATCCTGAAAGTTCTGCCTGCCGGGCCGGCCTACTTTCCCGACTCCCAGTTCACCGATTCGCCGGAGCGCTTTCTGGCGGCCGAAATGGTTCGGGAGAAGGTGGTCAGGCAAACCGAGCAGGAACTTCCCTATTCCACCATCGTTGTTCTGAAGCGATTCGAAGAGGAGGAAGAGCCGTCCAGGGCGCGGATCTATTGCGACATCTGCGTGGAGAGAGAGTCCCAGAGGAAAATTGTCATCGGACGCCAGGGACAGAAGCTGAAAGCCATCGGCACCGCGGCCCGCAAAGACATCGAACGCCTGCTGGGGAAGCCGGTCTATCTGGATCTGTTCGTCAAGGTGAGATCCAAATGGCGTGACGATCCTCGGTTTCTGGACAGCGAACTGGAGATTCGCTAGAGGCAAATCCCCTGCTTATTTGAAACAAAAGAAAAAGAGTTATCCACGAAGACACACGAAGGACCACGAAGGGACACGAAGCGGGACGGCTCAGCCGCATCGACAGGGCTGTGGCCCGGCAACCCGGCCCGTGCCCTCGGGTAGACTTCATCCCATGACTTCTGTTGGCTGGAAACCGGTTCAAAGTCGAGCATGGGCAAATTTTTGATTCACATCGATGCACAGGATATACAGGATTCTTTTCAGGAAACGGCTAGCTTTTCATACCGGGAATCCGCAAGACCGCACCGGATCATCGTCTGAGCTGGCTTCTCGTGCAGGAAGCTCTCGTCCTGTAAATCCTGTATATCCTGTGCATCGATGTTAAATAATCTTGTTCCCGACAGGCCATGAACCTCCCTTGTTTCACTCCCGCATGATCCGCCCGGAATGAAAGTCAACGAGATCTATCGCAGCATCCAGGGAGAGTCCTCCTACGCGGGGTTGCCCTGCGTATTCGTGAGGTTGACCTACTGCAATCTGCGGTGTTCCTGGTGCGACACCGAGTACGCGTTTTATGAGGGCAAGGACTACTCCGTTGAGGAGGTCTTGCGGGAGGTAGCGTCTTATGACTGTACTCTGGTCGAGCTCACCGGAGGAGAACCCCTCTTGCAGGAGGAGGTCTTTCCGCTCATGGACGAGCTGGTCGGCAGAGGCTACACGGTCCTGCTGGAGACCGGCGGCAGCCTGGATGTCGGCCGGGTCAATTCCGGGGTCATCAAGATTCTCGATTTGAAGTGCCCCGGGAGCGGAGAATCACGGCGCAATCTTTACGCCAACCTGGCCAAGCTTCAATGCAGGGACGAAGTGAAGTTCGTGATCGGCGATCGAGCCGACTACCTTTGGGCCAGAAGGGCCCTGCAGGAGCACAAGCTCACCGACCGCTGTTCAGTCCTCTTCTCGACCGTGTTCGAGAAGCTGCCCCCCCGACAACTGGCGGAATGGCTCCTGGAGGACAACCTGAAAGTGCGCCTGCAACTGCAGATGCACAAGTACATCTGGAGCCCGGAGGTCAGAGGGGTTTAGAAGGCGGGGACGGCGTAGTAGCCCTTGCGGCTCTTCACCGTGAGGTTCTTGATGCGATTGCTCTCCACGTACACCCGGATCCTGCGGAACGAGACCGTATCGGGCAAGGTGTTGGGAATGTAGCCCAACACGTACTGGTTCCGGGCGGACCGGGTGATGATCGGATAGGTCCTGGCCAGGCGGTCGGCCTTGAACGGAAACAGCATCTCTCCCCCGGTGGCGTTGGCATACTTGGCGACAGCGCCTCCCGTGAGAACCGATCTCACCGGAGTAATCCCGTAGACCACGATTTCAGCCCGCAGCAGGGCCTCCAGGGTGTCCTCGTAGGAGTTGCGGTTGCCGGGGGCATTTCGGCCCTCCGAGATGATCAGGATCATCTTTCGCCGTTCACGAGACCGCCGGCGCCGCAGGGCCTGGACCGCCGCGAACACTCCGTCGTGAATATGGGTGTTCCAGGTCTTGGGCGGTTGCACCGTGCCCCGAGCGTTTTCCAGCTCGATGCCTCCCACGCTGGTTTTGCGGGAGAAGGGGCCGCTGGTCATTGCCGGTGAATGGGGCTCCCAGTTGATCCTGCTTCTCAAGGCTTCCAGAACCTTTCTCTTGTCCAGGGTGAAGTCCAGGAGCTGGTTCGGGGTGTGGTCGAACTTGATAACGGCTATTTCGTCAAAGGCGCTGAAGGACTCGATCAGGGCCAGCAGCGTGGCCTCCAGCCGTGACTGGGCCTGGGAATTGAGAGTTCGGTCGATCAGCAGCACGGCCGACAGTGGAAGCGGGTCCGAAGAGAAATAGGTGAGTCTCTGCAGCACGTCCTCCTCAAAGACTCTGAAGTCCTCCCTCTCCAAGCCGTAGAGTGGTTGATCGTTGCTGTCCCGGACGGAAACCGGCACCAGCACCAGGTTGACCGGGATTTTCAGAGTAAAGGCGTCCTGCTCGGTGCCGCCGCCCGCCGGGGACTGGGCCGGCAGTTGCGGACCCGTTGACAGGCAGAGGGCGATCAGGCAAGCGAAGATGACGAGTCCCGGCGACCTGGTTTGCGGTTTCGACATGCAGCAACTGCCCTTGTTGACAACGCCCCTGATTCGCCCCTTTCAACCCTTGTGTCGTTCGGGACAGGGGGCCGGCTAACTGGTAGGCGCGTAGTATCCCTTCCGGTACTGCAGCTTGACCTTCTTGCCCTTTACGTTGATCTTGATTCGACGGAAGGCGCCATCGCGGCTGGTGTTGGTGGAGCGGTAGGCCACCGAGTACTGGCTGCGCAGTTCCTCCGAAACTCGAAAGAAGCTCATGGCCAGGTCGTCGATCTTGGGCGGGAAGTAGGCTCTGCCCCCGGTGGTCTCGGCCAGACGCTTCAGGATCTTGTCCTGCTTGGGCTGTGACATCCCGAAGAATCCGCTGTTGTTGGTGCTGATGCTGTAAATGGATACTTCGGATCGTTGAGCGACGGCTATGGCCGAGTCCAGCGTTTCATAGCTCATGTTGTCGTCGCCGTCGCCGATAAGGACCAGGATGCGTCTCGGTCCGATCAGCCCCCCCAGTTTTTCCTGACAAGCGACCTGAATGGCGTCGAACATCTTGGTCCCGCCGCCGATTCTCACTGACTTGACGGCCTTGGACAATCTGTCGGGATCGTCGACGAAGTCCTGCAGCACGTCGATGGTGGAGTCAAAGGTCATCAACAACCCCTTGTCCCGTTTGCGCTGAATGGTGTTGTGGAGGAAGTCGATGGCAGCCTCCTGCTGCACCTTGAGGCTGGCCCTGGCGCTGGAGCTGCTATCCATCAGCAGGACGATGGCCAGAGGCTGATTCGACTCTCGGGAAAAGTTGGTGATGGTTTGCAGCCGGCCGTCTTCGAAGACCCTGACACGATCTCGAGTCAGGTCCGGAACCAGATTCCCCTTCTTGTCCCGGGCGGTGAAGAGGACGTTGACGAGGTCGACGTCGACCTGAATCCGTTCCTGGGAACTCTTGGAGCCTCCCGCGCCGCCACTGCTCTCGCCTTGGGCCAGGACCTGGGTGCCGAGGAATGCCAGCCCGCCCGCCAGGATCAAGCCGGCCAGGACTGCCCTCCAACGGAATCTCGGGCGTCCATTGCGCAAACCGTTCATGGGAAAAGTATAGAGGGGAGGTTGGCGACCGTCAACCGGCCCGCAGTTGCTCCAGGAGGCTTCGCAGTTCTTCGGGCAGAGGGGAGGAACACTCCAGGGGGGTCAGGTGGCGGGGGTGGTGGAATTTCAGGAAGGCGGCGTGCAGGAAGTTGCGTCCCAGCCGGGGCAGGCGGCGATCCGGTTCACCGGCAAGAACGCGGGCAGGGGCTCCATAGAGAGTGTCCCCAACCACGGGGTGCTTTTCCGAGCTGAGATGGACCCGGATCTGGTGGGTGCGGCCGGTCTTGAGGTTCAACTCCAGCAGCGTGAACCCGGGAAGCCTTTCCAGGACTCGATAGACGGTGTGGGCCGGCCGGGCCTGCCTGGTCCGGGTAGTCATCCTGGTGCGGCGGATCCGGTCCCGGCCGATGGCGCTTCGAATCTCGCCCGTTTCCCTTTGAACCGCACCGTGCACCAGGGCGACGTATTTCTTGGTCACCTGCCGGTTCTGGAACTGCCGGGCCAGCCGGTGATGGCTGAAATCATTCCTGGCGATCACTATCAGCCCCGAAGTCAGCTTGTCGAGGCGGTGCACGATGCCGGGCCGCTCGCCGCCGCCCGTCTCGGAAAGAGTTCGAAACCGGTGGAGCAGGGCGTTCACCAGCGTGCCGGTCCGCACCCCGGCTCCCTGGTGGACGACCATTCCGGCCCGCTTGTCGACCACGGCCAGGTCGTCGTCCTCGTAGACGATCTCCAGCGGAATGGGCTCCGCCTGCAATCCGGTGGGACCGGGGGAAACCGGGCGAACGCGAATCTCCTCTCCACCCTTGATTCGGTAGCCGGCCTTGCAGGCGCTCCCGCCGATCAGCACGTGGCCGGCTCGAATCAGTCCCTGAATCTGCGCCCGGCTCCGTTCGGGAAGATGGTGCTGCAGGAATCGATCCAGGCGGATTCCATGGTCGCCGGCCCCAGGGAGAATCTTCAGCTCAGGAGTGGAATAGGGTGGGCGGCTCATGCGGTTCGCCCTCACCGGCTGGAGGTGTTCGCTGCAGCCGATCAACCAGCCGAGGCTGCACGATGGCGCTGTCTCAGCACCAGGAAGAGTACCGCTGCCGCGGGGAACAGAAGCAACCCGATGAACTGAGAGGTGGACAGCAATCCGCCGAAGACAAATCCTCGGCCGGCGTCACCTCTAAAGAACTCGATCACGAAGCGGGAAGCCGCATATCCCACCAGGTACAGAATGAACACCTGGCCGTCGAATCGTTTTCTGCTCAGGCTGAACCACAAGAGTCCGAACAGAGCCAGGTTGGCGGCGGCCTGGTAGAGCTGGGCCGGATGCAACGGAATTTCCAGGGGGACTCCAACCACCTGGTGGCTGTAGGGATCGCCGAAGACGATACCCCAGGGCTGGGAGGCGGGCTTGCCGTAGCAGCACCCCGCCGAGAAACATCCGAGTCTTCCGATGGCCTGGCCCAAGGCGATGCCGGGAGCGCAGAGGTCGGCCACCTTCCAAACCGGCAGACCCCTTCGCCAACTCATCCAGATGCCCGCGATGGCCGCCAGGATGAACCCCCCGTAGTAGACCCCTCCGGAACGAAGGGTGGCCAGAGACAGAATCTCGCCGGGATGGGCGCCGTAGTAGCGATACTCGGTAACCAGAAAGAGGAGCTTGGCTCCAAGCAGCGCAGAGACGGCGATATAGACTCCGAGATCGTAGACAACCGCTTTGTCGATGCCTTCCCGTCCCGCGGCCCGGGCAGTGAACCAAAGCGCCGTCAGAAAGGCCAATGCCAGCAGGAATCCATAGGTGTGGAGCGGAAAGTGGCCGAAGTCCAGCAGTATGGGGAACAATGGAGGTCCTCTCAGGAATCCGCTGCGGGAGCATTGGTCCCCCCCGCGTCGGATTCCTGGGTCAGAATCTCAATCAGGAACAGGCCGATCCCGATGGTGATGGCGGAATCGGCCAGGTTGAAGGTCGGCCAATGATAGCTCCCGTAGAACACATCGATAAAGTCGGTCACGTAACCGTATGTGAGACGGTCATGAAGGTTGCCGGCCGCCCCTCCCAGAATCAGCATCAGCCCCCACTGCAGCCGACCGCGGCTGACCGGGTTGCGCAGGGCGAATCCCAGGATGAGGAGGAAGGCCAGAGTGGAGACGGCTGCCAATGCAAGGGGCACCCAGGGCGAAGCCGAGCCGCTGAGGATGCCAAAGGCCATGCCCGTGTTTCGGGTGTGGGTGAGTTCGAGAAACCCGGGGATGACGGCCTTGAACTCATAGAGCCCCAGATCCTCTTCAATCAGCCGCTTGGTCAGACGGTCACTCACGAACACGGCGACAGCAATCAGGAAGTAGGCGAGCCGTTTCATGGGGCAGGGTGGCCCAATGGGCCGAGTTGACCCGAAATTACGGGTGCTGGTCGATCAGGGCGCCGCCCTGCTCGGGTCGAGCTGGTCGGGCGTCACACCGAGTTCCCTGAGTGTGGAGGAACACCTGGGGCAGAGCGCCGGGAAATCGGGATCGCTTCCAACTTCGGCGGAGTAGGCCCAGCAGCGCTCGCACTTTCTCCCCTCGGCACGGCCCACCGAAGCCCGCAGTCCATCCGCTTCCCCGACAAAGGGTGTCTCTCCGGATGGGACGCCCAACTCCACCTGCGACACGATGAGCAGCGCCGGCAGCATCGCTTCGTAGCTCTTCAGGATCGGAGCGTAGCCATCTTCGCCGGCCAAGGTCACCTTGGCTTCCAGGGAATTCCCGATGAACCTGGCCTGGCGAGCCTCCTCCAGCACCTTCAGCACGGTGGAGCGAACCCGGATGAGCAGATCCCAATTGTCCAGGCGCTTCAGCGATTGCGAGGACAGTCCTTCGATCAGGCTGTCGGCGGGCACAAAGCGCGCCATGTGCACGCTTGCCGGTCTGTCGGCCTTGGATGAGAGGTGCTCCCAGATCTCCTCGCAGGTAAAGCTGTAGATGGGAGCCAGTGCCTGGGTCAACGCTTCCAGGACACGGTAGAGGACGGTCTGGGCCGATCGCCGCTGACGCGAATCGGGCGCCGCCGTATAGAGTCGATCCTTGAGGACGTCGAAGTAGAAGGAGCTCAGCTCGACCGTCAGGAAATCGTAGACCCGATGGTAAATCCGATGGAATTCGTAAGCTTCATACCAACCGTAAACCTTCTCCAGGAGCCGGCTGGTGCGCACCAGGGCCCACTGGTCCAGCTCCTCCAGGTCGGGGATTGCCACCGAATGCTCCGCGGGAGAGAAATCCGAGAGGTTGCCCAGCATGTAACGAGCCGTGTTGCGGAACTTGCGGTAACCGTCGGAAAGGCGGCGAATCTGGTCGGGAGAGATGCGAATGTCCTCCCTGCAGTCGCTGGCCGCCACCCACAGCCGCAAGATCTCGGCGCCGTCCTTCCTGACGATCTTTTGCGGCTCGATCACGTTGCCCCGCGATTTGGACATGGCGTGTCCCTCGGCATCCAGCGTCCATCCGTGGGTGAGGACCTGCCGGTAGGGAGCTGCCTGGCTGGTAGCCACTCCGATCAACAGGGAACTGTGGAACCAGCCCCGGTACTGGTCGCTTCCTTCCAGGTACATGTCGGCCGGCCAGGGGACATCGGGGTGGTGGCCCAACACTGCCGCCTGGCTGGCCCCGGAGTCGAACCAGACGTCCAGAATGTCGGATTCCTTGCGAAACCGGTCCGCCCCGCACCCCCGGCAGCGGGTGCCGGGAGGCAACAGGTCCTCGACGGGACGGCTGAACCAGGCATCGGCCCCTTCTTCCTCGAAGATGGCGACCACGCGGTCAATGGCATCAGGCTCCAGCAGCGGATCCTGGCAGACGTCGCAGTAGAAGGCCGTGATGGGAACCCCCCAGACCCGTTGCCGAGACACGCACCAGTCGGGGCGGTTGGCGATCATGCCGGAGATGCGCTCCCGCCCCCATTCCGGGAGCCAGCGGACGCCCTGGATGGCCTCGAGGGATTTGCCCCTGAGGTCTCGGTGTTCCATGGAGATGAACCACTGGGGTGTCGCGCGGAAGATGACGGGCTTGTGGCAGCGCCAGCAGTGCGGGTAGGAGTGAGAAACAGTCTCGGCCGCCAGCAAGGACTTGCGATCGCGGAGCAGTTCCAGGACCGTTCGGTTGGCATCGAAGACGCGCATGCCCTCGACGTGGGGAGTGCCGGCCACGAACCTCCCTGCACCGTCCACCGGGCAGTAGACATCCAGACCATGGGCATTGCCCAGGGCATAGTCTTCATGGCCGTGGCCGGGAGCCGTGTGCACGCATCCGGTTCCCTGCTCCAGGGTGACATGCTCGCCCGGCAGACCCGGCGAGAGGCGGTCCAGAAAGGGATGTCGGGTCTCGAGGCCGGCCAGCTTCCTGCCCTCCATGGTGGCCAGGGTCGTTCCGGGCTTGAATCCGCAGTCCTCGGCCGTGGCCGCCACCAGCTCGGAGGCGATCAGATAGACCTCGTCCCCGACCTCTACCGCCGAATACTCCAGACCGGGGTTGAAGGCGATGGCCAGGTTGGCGGGCAGAGTCCAGGGGGTGGTCGTCCAGATCACCACCGACACCCTCCTGCCTCTCAGAGCCGGGTCCAGCAGGGAGGGATCCGACTTCAAGGGAAACTTGACGTAGATGGAGGGGCTGGTGTGGTCCTCGTATTCGACCTCGGCTTCGGCCAGAGCCGTCCGGCAGGAGCAACACCAGTGGACGGGTTTCAGTCCTTTATAGACGTACCCCTCTCTCACGAAATGGCCGAAGGTGCGGGCGATGGCAGCCTCGTAGCGGTGGCTCATGGTGAGATAGGGTGCATTCCAATCCCCCAGGATGCCCAGTCGGATGAACTCCTTTTTCTGCAGCTCCACAAACTTGCCGGCGTACTTCCGGCATTCCCGGCGAACCTGGACACGAGTCATACCGGCCTTCTTTCTGCCGAGCAGCTGGTCGACCTTGATCTCGATCGGCAGTCCGTGGCAGTCCCATCCGGGGATGTAAGGCGCGTTGAAACCCGCCATGGTTCTCGACTTGACGATGATGTCCTTGAGAATCTTGTTCTCGGCGTGTCCGATATGGATGTTCCCATTGGCGTAAGGAGGCCCATCGTGCAGAAGGAAGACCGGGCTCCCGGCCCTGAGGTCGCGGATCTTCCGGTACAGTTGCAGCTCGTCCCAGCGTTGCAGAATGCGGGGCTCCAGGTTGGGGAGGCTGGCCTTCATCGGAAAGGCGGTTCGGGGCAGATTGATGGTGTCCTTCAGTTTCATGGCGATGAATCCGGAGGGGGAACTCCTGCGGCGGGGCTCGGCAGCCCGCATTTCTTACCAGGGGGCATGATCATGGCGCAGGAATTTTCCCTTCAGCGCGTGCTCGCGACCGAAGAGCGTAGCGGTCACTACGGTCGAGGGAGCATGTGCGCGCTGAAGGGAAAAGGACAACCCAGGGCATGCCCAGCGCCGTCTGTTACCTGCAAGCCCTTTACATGGAGCCAATCAAGGTACTGAAGGATAAACTACCTCTCGTCATGCGACCAGCGACCTGGTGAGAAGTGCGGGCTAATGCCAACAAAAACGCGGAATTATAGACAAAACTCCCGCCCTTGTCCATGGATGCGGACTGGGTCCGCACGGGAGGGGAGAAACGGCCCCGGCCATCGGCCCGCGGTCAAATTTGGCGTGACTGGAACAGGGTTTATGGTACTATTTTTCTGAGAGCTTGCCGCCGGAGACGGCCCCGGAACCCGGGATTGGGTCATCGCAAGCGCGTTGGGTCCGCCGAATGCGGATCTCATTCCTTTCCGTCGTCGGAAACGGGGTGAGAAAGATCCGTTCGCCAGGAATGAAAGAGCAACCATGAATCCACTCGAGGAACGGAAGGGCCTGGTCGAGTTTCTGGAAGCCGCCTTGGACGAGGCCAGGGGACAATCGCCCGTTGACCGACAGCAGGTCCAGCGCCTGGAAGCTGAGCTGGCCCAGGCCCGGAGCGATTTGTCGCAGCTGTCGTCGTCGAGTGAAGGTTCGGAGAGGCGGACGCCGGTTGCGGCGGCTCCCTTCAGGGTGGCGACAACCTTGCAGCCCGGGTACCGGATCTTTTTCAGCAACCTGGCTTCCCTGTTTGTGCGTGAGGAAAAACAATACGACATCACCGCCCGGCCGGTGGAAGCCAACCTGATGGTCGAAGACCGGGCCCTGCTTTCCGGATTCTGGTCCAACCTCAAGGCCTATTTCGGCAAGGAAGACAAGGACTACAGCATCACGGCGCAGCCGGTGGCCACCCACCTTCTGGTGGAGGAAGTTCCCTGGTACCGCGCCATTTTTTCGGGAATCAAGGGAATATTCGTCAGGGAAGAGCGGCCGGAAATCGAGGTGACCGCCCAGCCGGTCGAGGTTCAGGAACTCTTTCAGGACTACAAGATCCGCTCCACCTCGTTTGTGCTTTCGGTCGGGGTGCAGTGTCTCTTCGTGACGGCCATTCTCTTCGTGCCGCTCCTGCTGATCAAGGACGCCCCGTTGACGGCCAACGAGACCGAGCTTTACTTCATGTCCAACACCAGGCTGATTGCCCCCAGGCTGGGGCCCTCCGGCGGTGGGGGTGGAGGCGGGTTGAAGGCCCCCAAGCCTCCTTCCAAGGGACGGCTTCCCAAGCCGTCCGACAAGCAGTTGACTCCGCCGACGCCCAAGGTCCGTAATCCGAGGCCCCTGCTGCCGGTGGAACCGACCGTTATCGTTCCTCAACTGGCCCAGTTGCCGGCCATCAACCTGCCCGACTACGGAGATCCCCTGGGCATTCCGGGTCCGCCTTCGCCGGGACCGGGGAGTGGCGGCGGCATCGGCACCGGCACCGGGACGGGTGTCGGACCGGGAGAGGGCGCCGGTGTGGGACCGGGCAAGGGCGGGGGTATCGGCGGTGGCGTCTACCGGGTGGGTGGCGGTGTCACTCCTCCCACCGTGCTGAGCCGAATCGAGCCCGTCTACTCTGAAGAGGCCAGAAAGGCCAAGTACCAGGGCGTGGTGGTTCTGTCTGCCATCGTTCGCAAGGATGGAAGCATCGAGATCCTGAAGGTGATCCGCAGTCTGGGACTGGGCTTGGACGAGAATGCCATCCGGGCTCTCAAGTCGTGGAGATTCCGCCCCGGGATGAAAGGCGGAAAGCCGGTCGACGTGGCCTTGAATATCGAGGTCAATTTCTCTCTGCGCTGATCGGGTCAGTCCTGCCGTTTCCTCAGCACTTTTCCAAAGACAAGCAATCCAATCCCCGAAGCGGCCAACACCGCCGCCGGAACGGGTCCCTTTCCGACCAGCCAGGGCACCGAGGCGGCGGCTTGCCAATGGGACAGAGCCACGGCGCAGGCGTTGACGGTGAAATGAGCCAGCATGGCCGGCGCCAGGCTGCGGCTGCGCTGGACCATGACCGCGAACAGGATGCCCGCCAGGCCGGCCGGCAGGATCAGGAGCAGATGCCGGTGAAAGACGCCGAACAACACCGCCGAGACCAGAACGGCCCTTGCGCGGGTTCCAGGTCCGAGGAGTCGATTGAGAACGAAACCGCGAAAGAGCAGTTCCTCGCAAACGGCTGGAACCAGGGCCATCGTCAGCAGTATCCAGGCCGGGTGCGAGCCCTGTAGCCAGCCTTGAGCCCTCTGCTGGAGTTGTGCCATCTCGCCGCCCAACTGCCCCTGGAAATAGTGAACCGCTTCCAGCCACGGCACCAGGCACAGTCCCAGCAGGATGGCGAGCCCTGCCTGGTAAGCGGATACCGGCCTCAGCTTGAAGAGGGCATCCAGGCGGAAACCGGCCAGCTTCGCAAACAGCAGCGGCGTCCCGGCCACGATCAGGATCTGCAAGGCCACGGACTGGGCTCTGGCAGCTTCGGAAGGCTCCCGGGGAGCCAGCCAGGCCGAGACCGTCAAGACCCACAGAAATACCAGGCCAACGCCTACCTCGGCCGGAGCCGATTGGAATCGCCTTGTCTGGAACACTTCTGTCTCGCCTTGTATGAGCCGCCCCCCCGTACTGGAAGGTTGTGCAGCTAGGTAAAAAGTGAAGAGTGGAGAGTGGAGAGTGAAGAGTTATTGAATCGACAGGTTAAGCGATTTGTCGGTCTCGGCGTAGCTGTTTAAAGAGTGCAACCAGGTTACAAGACACTTGTCTGCTCCTGGAAACCTCCACTGAAAACTCTCCACTCTTCACTCTCCACTCTTCACTCTCTTTCTCGGAAGAGGTCCGGGTCAATGGGCTTCCCCAGGCTGGCGCCCGTAACAGTGATTCGCGAGGTGGCTCCCGTCTTTCGGGAAAGGACCTTCCTGGGGGACTGGAGTCCATGGATCTCGGCGTATTCCAGGTAGCGCACCTCTCCCCGGAAGATCCCGGTGCCGCTGCTGGTTGCCCGCTCTGTCTCGTACTGGTACTTTTCGATCAGCCCGGTATCAAGGTTGATGGAGAGTCTGCCCCGAATGTATTCACCGTCCACCAATCCGGTGACTTCCAGTTGTTCCAGCGATTGTCCCTCCTCGGTAATGCGGCTGCTGTAGCGGTATCTCGAGAAGATCAGCAGCAGCAAATCGGGGCGCAGCAGGGAGAGGGTCTCGTTCCTGAGAGGCGACAACTGCTTGACGGGGCGGGACAGCGTGGTTCCGGCCACTTCGACCCAGCCGCGGTTCCCGCTGAGGACCGAGACCACCTTCAGGTCGCCGTCCTGGACCTCGGATCGGAACTGGTCGGAATCGTTGAAATAGACTTTGGCGGACAGGGGTTTGGAGTCCGGCCTGGAGAGGGACTGTACGCGATAGGCGAAAACGAAGGAGTTGAGTGAGAGAATCCTGGCCTCACCACCGTAGGCCCGCAGGGATCTTTCGACCAAAGCCTGGCCCGGGCTGACTGCCGGCGCCCTCTTGTCGCCGTCCTTGGCTGAGAGGGCTGGCGGAGGAACAGGAAGGGTTGCGCCGAGACTCAAGCCGACCAGAAGCGCCGGCAGCGGAAGACAGCCGGCCCCCCGCCCCCACGACGGGCGGATCATTCGAGGGTGAAACAGGGAGGCGTTAAGAACGACGAACCACGAATGAACACGAATGGACACGAATACGAATGGATTTCTTTCCGTTTTTCTTGGTGGCCTATCGGCACCAAGGACCCGGTCCCGTTGATCCGGTAATCTACCTATTGAACATCGATGCACAGGATGCACAGGATTAACAGGACGAGGCGCTGGCGCAGGGATAGCCGACTCGCGCGAAACGAGACGCAGGAT
>JAJECY010000113.1 GCA_022821775.1 Acidobacteriota bacterium | reverse complement strand
GTCGATTATAAACTCCAGGCGTTGGTCCATGGTTGACATCTCTTTCCAGGGCATCGTTCTGTCCTCCTCGGACGATACCCTATCAGCGTGTAAACCATGTTTGCGGTCTATGATGTAAAGGATGTATGCGGTCTGTACCCTCCTGCGACTCCCCCTCAAGGGGGGAGTGATACTCGAGTGTTTGAAGGGGCGTTGGAGAGGAACGGAAGGCTACTTCTGAGGCGGTGTCAGCGATTCGGCCAGCTTGTCGAAAAAACGCTTGATCATCATCTTGGAGGTGGTGTCCAGCAGGCGTTGTCCCACGGCCGAGATGGTGCCTCCCACCCGCACCTCTCCCTCATAGCCAACGGAAGTGCCACCGTTTTCCGGGGTTAACTGCAACAGGCCGTCTCCCTTCAGGAACCCGATCCTGCCGGATCCTTCAACCAGGAGGCGAAAGCTGTGGGGGGAGTTGCGGTCGGCAATGCGGACCTTTCCGTCGAAGAGGCCGGAGATGCTGGCCAGGGCCATCTTCATCTTCATGGCGTAGGTGTCTTCGCCGACCTGGACCAGGCTGCGGCAGCCGGGCATGCAGCGCTCCAGCACACTTGGGTCCTGGAGCGCCCGATAGCATTGTTCCTGATCCAAAGCAAGGAGGCGGGATCCGCTGATTTTCAACGCGGCCCCCTACAACGCGGCCAGGATGGCGCGAGCGGTGTAGACGCGGGCCACGTGCCTGCGATAGTCGCTGGAGGCGTGCAGGTCCGAAATGGCCTCGATGCCTTCGTCCACCGCCGCGGAAGCCCCGGCGACATCGGCCTGGGAACCCTCGGAACCCTCCAAAAGCGCCTCCACCCCGGCAGCCCGGTAGGCGCTGGCGGCCAGCCCGGTCACGCCGACCCGAGCCATGGCGATCCTGCCGCCGTCCCTCCGAATCCGCGCCGCGACCCCCACGATGGCAAAGCCCGACGCCGGTTGCCGCAGCTTCTGGTAGCTGACACCGGTGCCGGCCTCCTCAACGGGCAGGATGAGCTCGGTGATGATTTCTTCCGGCTCCACTGCGGTGGTGAGGGCATCCACGAAGAAATCCCCGATGTCCACCACCCGCTCAGAATCCTTTCGAACCAGCCTGACCTTGGCCTCCAGGGCGCAGAGGGCCGCCGGGTAGTCGGCGGCCGGATCGGCGTGGGCGGCGCTGCCGCCCAGGGTGCCCATGTTCCGCACCTGGGCGTCCCCGATATGGGCGGCCGTCTCCGCGATCAGCGGACACTTCTCCTGAACCAGGGCCGAGGTGGCCACCTGGTGGTGGGTAAGCAGGGCCCCCAGATGCAGGCTCCCTTCATTCTCCGTAATCCGACTCAAGTCGGGAATGCGGCCCAGATCGACCACGTGTTCCGGAGCGGAGAGGCGGAGCTTCATCAGGGGGATCAGGCTCATGCCTCCTGCCAGCACCTTGGCATCGTGATCGGCCAGCAGATCGACGGCTTCCTGCACCGTTCCGGGTCTGGAGTAATTGAATTCCTGGGGAATCACGCTGAACCTCCTTGCTGAACAAGTTTCCAGATTTTTTCCGGGGTCAGAGGCATGTCGATATGCCGAACCCCCAGGTGGGAGAGAGCGTCCACCACCGAGTTCACCACGGCGGGGGAGGCTGCGATGGTGCCCGCTTCACCCACGCCCTTGACACCCAGGGGATTGACCGGAGAGGGTGTTTCGGTGCGGTCGGTCTCGATGGTCGGCACCATGGCCGCCTTTGGAAGGGCGTAATCCATGTATTCCCCGGTGACAAGCTGGCCGGTGTCATCGTAGACCACCTGCTCGTACAGCGCTTGCCCCAGGCCCTGGGCGACGCCGCCATGCACCTGGCCGTCCACCAGCAGGGGATTGATGACCTTTCCGCAGTCATCCACCGCCAGGTAGCGACTGATGGCCACTTCACCCGTGTCCGGATCGACCTCGCTCACCACGATGTGAGCCCCGAAGGGAAAGGCGAAGTTGGGGGGTTCCCAGTAGTTGGTCGCCACCAGTCCCGGCTGTGTGTTGGCGGGGTAGGTGGGGCCGGTCCAACTGGTCATCGCGATTTCGCCCAGGGTGACGGTCTTTCCGGTCTTGTTGCAGGTGCACACGCCCGCGCCGTAGGTCACGTCGTCGGACTCGAGCAGCATGGCCCCATAGGTCTCGATCTTCTCCTTGAGCTCCCGAATGGCCAGCACCAGGGCCGTTCCGCCAACGGCCGTGTTGCGGCTGCCAAAGGTGCCCACCCCGTGCTGCACGGTGGACGTATCCCCGTGGGTCACCACGATGTCGTCGATATCCACCCCCAGCTCGTCGGCCGCAATCTGGCTGAAGGTGGTTTGCGACCCCTGGCCGTGGGGGGATACCCCGGTCATGACGGTGACCTGGCCTGAAGGCTCGATCTTGACGGTAGCGCTTTCCCAACCGCCGGTAGGCAAGGCGGGGGAGGGGCCGAAGGCGCAGATTTCGCCGTAGGTGGCGATGCCGATCCCCATCAGGCGGCCCTGTCGGCGGGCCTCCTGCTGCTCCTGGCGCAGTTGGGAGTAGCCGACGGTTTCCACGGCCTTCTCCAGAATGGCCTTGTAGTTGCCGCTGTCATAGGAGACTCCCATGGGCGTGTCGTAGGGAAAGTCGCTGGGGGGAACGAAGTTCTTGATTCGCAGTTCCACCGGGTCCATCTTCAGCTCGGCGGCCAGGACTTCCACCATGCGCTCGATCCCGTGGGTGGCTTCGGGCCTGCCGGCGCCGCGATAGAGATCGGTGGCCATCCGGTGGGTGAAGACGCCCACCACGTCGGCGTGGACGTTCTTGAACCGATACAGCCCGGGCAACATCAGCACCGAGAGGGTGGGCATGGCCGGGGTCAGCAGCATGTGGAAGGACCCCACATCCTGGATGATCTTGACCCTGAGTCCCAGCATGGTGCCGTCCTTCTTGGCGGCCAGCTCGTAGTAGTCGATGTGACCCCGGCCGTGAATGGTGGCCAGGAACTCGTCGCGCCGGGTCAGAACCCACTTGACCGGCTTGCCGATCTTCATGGCGATGAAGGCGGTCAGGGCTTCCTCCGGGTAGAGTTCGCACTTGCTTCCGAATCCGCCCCCGACCTCGGGGGCGATCACCCGCAGCTTGTGCTCGGGCAAGCCCAGCACACCCGCCATCAGCGTTCTCAGGATGTGAGGGATTTGAGTCGAGCTGTAGACCGTGAGCGTTTCGTCGCCGGAATTCCAGGAGGCTACCGTGCCCCGGGGCTCCATGGCCGATGGGGCCAGGCGCTGGCTGACGATGCGCTCCTTGACGATCACGTCCGCTTCCGCAAAGGCCTTCTCGATGTCTCCACCCTCCTGGTGGTGGGTGAAGGCCACGTTGTCGGGCCACTCGGCGTGAACCGCGGGAGCGCCCGCTTCCAGTGCCTCCTCGGGCTCTGAAACGGAGTCGGTGGGCTCGTATTCCACCTCCACCAGGTCGACGGCGTCGGCAGCGATATAGCGGTCGCCGGCGACCACTACGGCCACCGGATGCCCCACGTAGTAGACGCGGTCCTGGGCCAGCAGGTGATGGTGGGGGATCCTCAGGTCGGGCAGGGAAATTCCGCAGGGAACCGCCCCCAGGTGGTCGATATCCTTCCCGGTATATACGGCGACCACGCCGGGGTGCTGTTCGGCCGCCCGGGTGTCGATGCCCTTGATGTCGGCTGCCGGATGAGGGCTGCGAACCACCGCGGCGTAGTGCATGCCGGGAAGTTCGATGTCCTCCACGTAGGTGGCGGTGCCGGTGATGAGCCTCGGGTCCTCCCGCCGCCGGATGGGTTTTCCAATCAGTCGTTCGGTCTTCTTGGTTACGGTCGTCTCCATCGCTTACCCTCCTACCTTGGCTGCGGCCGATTTCACCGCGTTGACGATGTGCTGATAACCCGTGCAGCGACACAGGTTGCCTTCCAGCCCGTGGCGTATCTCTTCATCGGTCGGATCGGGGTTTCTCTCGATCAGCTCTCTGGTGGTCATCAGCATGCCCGGCGTGCAAAAGCCGCACTGCAGGCCATGCTCGTTCCAGAAAGCCTCCTGAACCGGATGCAACTGGCCGTCGGTGGCCAATCCCTCGACCGTCACGATGTCCTGGCCGTCGGCTTGAACGGCCAACAGGGCGCAAGATTTCACCGTCTTGCCGTTGAGAGCCACCGTGCAGGCGCCGCAAATGGAGGTTTCACACCCGATGTGCGGTCCCTTGAGGCCGACGACCTCGCGGAGATAGTGGATCAACAGCAGGCGGGACTCGACTTCGTCGGTACGCTCTTGTCCGTTGATGCAAACGTTGATTTGGGTTTTCATCTTGGGCGTCCTAATTGGTTTTGGTTCGTTGAAACGCGGAGTTCAGCAAACCTATCAAATTCTAAAAAAAATGCACGCGTCGACTTTTGTGGGCAGACGAAATACACAAGAGAAGATCTCCCGGTGGAAGACAGGACGGCATTTACCCGTCGCCCCTCCTCAGACCGCCTATTGACATTGCCCATGTGAGATTCTATGTTCGGAACCTGTGAAAGCTGGGGCCAGAATACTGATTGGCGGTGTCGTCCAGGGAGTCGGATTCCGCTATTTCATTTATCGCCACGCCTCCCGCCTGGGCCTGGCTGGGTTCACCAGGAATCTGCGCAGTGGAGAGGTGGAGATTGAACTCGAGGGTGAGCGACCTCTCATCGAAGCCCTGCTGGCACAGGCGCGCACCGGACCGATGATGGCCCGGGTGGACAGCCTTCGGATAGAGTGGCGGGACAGCCGGCGCGCGTTCACCCGCTTTGAGATCCGGCACTGATGACACGGATTGGATTCGGATACGATATTCATGCCTTTGCCCCGGGGCGGGCCCTGATTCTCGGCGGGGTCGAGATTCCGGCAGAGCGCGGGTTGCTGGGCCACTCGGACGCCGACGTCCTGCTGCATGCCATCTGCGATGCGCTCCTGGGAGCGGCGGCGCTGGGCGACATCGGCAGCCACTTCCCGGACGATGACGAACGGTTTCGGGATGCGCCCAGCACGATATTCCTCAAGGACGTATCCCGGCTGATCCAGGCTCGAGGCTACACCGTTGTCAACCTGGATGCGACGGTGGTGTTGGAATCTCCCAGGATTGCCGCCCATGTCCCCCGGATGAGGGAAACCATCGCCGGGGCCCTGGGCCTGGAAACCGACCGGGTGTCGGTCAAGGCGACCACCCACGAAGGCCTGGGAGCCCTGGGGAGGGGAGAGGGATGCGCCGCCTACGCGGTCGCCTCGATTCAGTCGGCCTGAGGTGAATCGGCGCACGTGAGCGGGAATACCGGCAGCGGGCAGTGAAGACCGTGCCGCACGGCCGGATGAAAGGAATAGCAATGACCACACAATCAGCGGCTGGTGACTTGACCCACAGGAACTGCGTTCCCTGCCGCGGGGGTGTCCCCCCCCTCGAGGGGGAAGCGATCCGGAGTCTCCTGCAGCAGGTGGACGCCTGGGACGCGGTGCAGGACCACCACCTGACCAAGAGTTTCCGCTTCAAGAATTTCAGGACGGCCCTGGACTTTGTGAATGAGGTGGGCGAACTGTCGGAGCAGGAATGGCACCATCCGGACCTGGCCCTGGCCTGGGGCAGGGTGGACGTCAAGATCTACACCCACAAGATCGACGGCCTGAGCGACAACGATTTCATCCTGGCGGCCAAGATCGACAGCCTCTACCAAGCCGCCCCCGGCCGCAAGTCAGATCGTCCGAAGTAGCGGTCAGGGCCGTCCCGCAGGGGACGAGCAACTCCCAATGGCAAAGGCATGAAGCGGTCAGCAGCCGCTCATCAGCGGGGAAGTCCTTGGAGTATCTCCAGACCCTCATTTCTCAGTGCCTCCAATTCACGAGGCAGGGTGAGACAAGTTTTCAACAGGATGGAGATGACTTTTTCCTGGTTGCCCCTGCGGCATGACAGCCGACTGAAGTCCTGTCCTTCATCAGTCGTGGAGCCAGTCCTTGATTGGCGTTTGGGGAAATTCCGATACACCTGACTGGTCTTGTATTGATAGGCGAAGCTGAATAGCTCATCCAGAGTACGGTTGGCTGCATCCCGCTCCCACACTGCAGCGGGACTTGCACCTGGAATCGATACTTCATTCGGACGGAGGCCGAATAACTCTTTCGGAGATCTTGAGAAGAGCTTGCACAAAGGAATAGAGTGCGTCCCCGTAGCGCTTATCCGGCACATTGAGTATCAACTCTCCGTCGCGGTCCTCGATCCGAAAAGTGGCCAGCGTACTTGAGATGACCTTCTGCCGTGTGCTGCTATGAAGATCCCTCTCGTCGATGTCATAGTTCAGGTGCATATAGGTATGCGCCTCGTCGGAAAGCAGCCACCGACCTCCCTCTTGCTTCAAAAGGATTGTCAAGTGATCGCCATCCTCGAACAGGAACGGCGTTAATACGCGAAAACGCCCCCTTCCTTCGGGAACCAGACGAACCTTGTCCGAAATTTTCTCGTGAACGTCCCGCTCTATGTTCTCAATGGACATCCCCTAAACCCCCTCGAATCTATGAGTGCAACAGTGCAAAGTAGCGGTCACGGCTCATGCCGGAACTTCTGAGCAGGTTCTTTATAATAAAGACAGGGACGGCTCGATATACAGGTATGACCAAGGGTCTTGTGATCCCCGGTTTGGTGTAGATGAGATGATCGCCAGCCTGTCGAGAAAAATTGAAGCCGTCTTTCTCAAAGACCGCAACCAGACGCCTGTAGTTGACGGGACGAAGTGCCGGCATCTAGTGAAGGTCAACGGACACGTGGCCCAAAGAAACGAATTCCGGAGCCAGCCAGCCATTCGCGTCGTGGGTATACCCGGCTTCCTCCAAGATTGTTTCGAGCGTTCCGTGCTCATCGGCCGTCTGAAGGAATGCCCTGACAGCGATTTTGATGTTTTCTTGAGCATCGTCAGGCGTGTCACCACAGCTCGATAGGTCCAGTTCGGCCGCATGCGCCACATACACGCCCGCTTCCCTGAAAACGTGAACGGTGATTGGAATGGCCTGACGGTCTAAGGTCTTCATCCTCTTGTCAAGACTGTAACGCAATCGGAATGAAGCAGGCAAGAGAACCCATGCGGGGACTGCACGACAAATGTGTGAGAATTCGCCCGTCAGCCCCCCACTGCGCAGCCGTTCGGCATCGCCTGGGAGCACGCACGTCCCGCCCGCATCCTGTCCCTGCCGACGCGACCCTCCCCGTCAGTCTCTGGCCGACAGCACCCAGCCCACACTCCTCACCAAGTCGCTGAATGTTCGGAAACAGATTGCGCCCCTTGGCGGCCGCTGGGCTTCGGTGCCATTCTGCAGGCATCCACTCCGCTGGCGGGCACTGCATCAGCCAGGCCGAAGGCAAGCCGTGTCGCCGTTCGCGGTTCATCGAAGGTAAAATGCCCATATGATCCGGGCAAGCTCCCTGCCGATGGCAGCCTGCAAAACCTTACCTCTTGCCTATCACGATGCTGGATTTGCGAAGGCAAGTTCTGCAATGGCTGCGTCATTGCTGTCTGGGCATCTGGCGTTCAATTCAATTCCACACAGCCGTGCTGATGCGTGACCAGGATAATGTCCATCTCGGCGGCCACCGCCTTGTCCGTCAGGTTCCGGGTTCGGCTGCCCTTTGTTACTTTTCCGCCACGCAGTAACTGGTCGTGGAACACAATCATCAAAGCGGCATCGTCGTGGGCCTTCACCAAAGCTTCGTTGTAAGCGTCCAAGCTGCCACCTTTGACCACCCTGGGGGGCTCAATGATGGTGTACCCAACCTGGTTCGCTACCTGCCTTGCCAGGCTACCGCAGCACCCCGACGCTGGCACAATGCGCAACGTCTCGTCGGTGCTGTTCTGGCACTTCTCCAATATGTCGGCAATCAGGGCGGCATCGCGCCATTGGTGATGCCCACCTACAATCAGCTTCATCGTTCCTCCCTTCAGCTGGTAGCAGCACCGGCCAGCAACTGGGCAAACAGTTTCGTCTGCGGCGCCAATATCGTCATGGCCTTGCGCTCGCGGAGGCGTTTGTTGCAGTGCTCACCGTTATCCTGCCAGTAGTAACCCCGGTTGTCCCATATGCCCTTAGCGTAACCTTCCGTCAAGGCTACTATAATGGTTGGTGATCTTTACCACGCACGTTCCGCAATCCTCATGAGCCTCGGTGAAGGTGGACCTATCCCCGCCCACCAACTCCACCCTTTCCAGGGAAAGGGTCAACGCCATCATCGGGCCGTACACCTAATTGTGAACGCCGTAGGTGACATCGGTGGCGTGCTCGATCCGCTTGCGCTTGGCAGCCCTCAACTGCCTCCACACCTAGCGGCGTGAAGGAGATAGGCGAATCTGCCCCAGGCATTGTGCGGGCGGCACGCCCGCGCTCCTGGGAAGTCGTCACCCAACGGAACCTCTTACCGATCCAGGTAGCGGGTCGGAATCTCGGCTCCGGCCACGAAGTTCAGCTTTCCCAGCTTGCACATCTGGTAGACGTTGATGCGGAAGTCCGGACAAACGCTGACCAGGCAGTAGGCGTCGGTGGGAGTGAATCTGTAGTCGGTGACGAGCCAGTCCATCAGGTGGAAGGTGGCCGTCTCCACGGCGACTTCCAGGGGACGGTAGGCATGGACGGCCACGATGGCGCCGGGCTTCTCAATCCGCATGAAGGGTATGGTCTTATTCTTCACCAGCTCCAGGTTCAGGCGCACGGTGGCATTGGTCTCGGCCGCGGTGCCGGTGAATTCGGTGTCCCCCTGGCTGGCATGGACGTCCCCCAGGTAAACGCGAGCCCCCGCATGATAGATGGGCAGATAGATCTTGTTTCCGGGGGCCAGGTCGCGGATGTCCAGGTTGCCGCCCCAGGGACCCTGCCCGTCACCGCTGGTGGTAACTTCCCGGTCGGGCGCCACTCCCAGGGTCCCGATAAAGGGGGTGATGGGCCACTGAATGCGCTCATTGAACCGCAGGGTTCCATCCCGCGTTGTCCCACTGGGACCGGGAGCATGTGGGAAGATCTTGGTAGTGTATTGAGACGAGAGTTCCGGCCAGCGGGTTGAAGCGCCCAGAGGGCCGCGATTGGGACCCACCGCCGTCCAGGAGTAGTCCGCCACCGTGATGGCCTCAATGCTCACCTTGAGCAGGTCTCCCGGTTCGGCGCCCTCCAGCCAGACCGGCCCGCCAATGGGATTGGCCAGGGGAGGATCTCGATCGAATCCGGGACGAAGGCTCGGAATGGCCTTGTCCTCCGGGGAGCGGAAATAGCCGGTGCCGGCATCCCAGGTCTCGATTTCGAAGCTCTCGCCGGGTTCCACTCTCAGCAGCGGTTCGTCTTCCCAGTCAAAGGCATACTTCCTGGCCAGATCGCGAGTGATTCTCTTCACGGCGCCTCCTTGGTGATTGTCGAGGGGAATGGTATTTTCGCACGAAACCGCTCGTTCTCCAGCGGGCTCTTGCGCTGGATGTCGGCGGGCCACAAGTCCAGCCCGCCCTGGCCTGCAAATCATTTCGAGGAGAATACTGCAGATCGTTTTCGAAGACGAACCACGAATGAACACGAATAGACACGAATACCGAGGGCGGATCATACGAGAGTGAAACAGGGGACGTTCATGGCCTATCGGGAATAGGCCCATGTTCCGTTAAACCGGTTGGTTGCATTAGGGAACATGGATAGGCAGGATGAACAGGATAAAAGGAAATAGAAGCTGTTGCATGGGAAACGGACTGGCTCGATGATCGGATGCTCGTTCGAGGTAATCCATGACCATGGGGACGGGCGTTGGAATCCTTGTTGAAGAAAGGGTAACGGTGGAACTCTAAGGGGGGAGAGTACGTCCGTCCCGGAGCATTCTGTCCAGGTCCATCAACCAGGAATCCTGTATATCCTGTTCATCCATGTTCATTATGCAGTTAAATCAGGGGGCGGATCATTTGAGAGAGAAACCGGGGACCCGGATGGCGTATCGGAAGCACGGAATGGTTCTGGTTCCCCTCGGCGTTTTGCTTCGTGTGTCTTCGTAGTCCTTCGTGTGCCTTGGTGGATAACTCTTTTCACGCCGGCGCATGCAG